>NZ_JAPYOK010000033.1:0-47856 GCF_028283155.1 Candidatus Poriferisodalis multihospitum
GTGCGGCCTCGGAGTTCCACGGCGCCGAATTCGGTGGCGACTATGTCCGCGGTGTAGGCCGGGAGCGTTGTGGGGGCGCCCGGCTCGAGCTGGGCCACGATGCGCGAGATGCGTCCGCTGGCTGCGGTGGACGGCATGGCGACAATGGACCGGCCGCCGGTCGCTACACAGGCGCCGAATGCGAAGTCGGGCGCCCCGCCGGGTCCGGAGATGTAGCGGCCCGCGATCATTTCGGAGTTCGCCGAGCCGTCGAGGGCCATCTGCACGGTCGATTGCAGTGCCACGAAGTTGCGAATCTGGGCGATGCCTTCGATGCCGTGGCTCAACGCGCCGTTCACGAGCTGCACCGCCGGATTGCCGTCGACCCAGTCGTAGAGGCGGCGCGTGCCCATCACCTCTGCGGCGACGCTGACGCCGTCACCGACCGGTCCCTTGTGACGGTTGTCCACCGCACCGCTGTCGATGAGGTCGATGCAGGCGTCGTTGATCATGCCGCCGTGCAGGCCGAGGTGCCGGCGGTCGGCCAGGCTGGAGAGCACCGCATCGGGGATAGAGCCGATCCCGAACTGCAGCGTCGTCCCGTCGCCGATGAACTGGCCGACGTGGGCCGCAATTGCCGCCGCGGTCTCATCGACCACGGCGGGCGCCAGCTCCGGCAGCGGCTCGTCGACTTCGACGAGCCCGTCAAAGTCTGTGCGGTGGCATTCCCCCGCGCCGTGTACGTACGGCATGTGCGGGTTCACCTGCGCGATCACCAGCGGGGTGGATCGCAGCAGGTCGACGTGACCGCCGACGCCGGTGCCGAGGCTCATGCGGCCGTCTGCGTCAGGCGGGCTGACCTGGCAGAGCAGAACGTCGGCCTCCAGGCCGCCGCCGGGTCCCACGAGGCCGGTGATGTCCGAGTAGCGGGCCGGGACCACGCCGAAGTGCGGGCTGTCGAGTGCGTCGCGCAGAGCCCCGCTCGGCTGCAGTGACGTCCAGCGGAACGGGTTGCCGAGATGATCCAGCGGTGCGGGCCGATCCAGCAGGAAGGCGCTGACGAACTCGAGCTCGGCGAAGCGGTCGTGCGCCGCGTCAATGGCGGCGAGCAGGCCGTACGGGGCCGCCGAGCCTTGCGCGACATACACGCGGGCCCGCCGTCCGATGCGTTCGATCGCCTCGTCGGCGCCGAGCTGGACGCCGGCACGGTTGCCCTGGCGCTCGGAGGGGCGGTCTGGATTCATCTCGGCAGCCCTTCTCGGCACCCGGCGGCCTGGTAGCCGACCGGTTGGCGAACTGTACGACGGCCCGGCATGGCGTCGCGGGCCATCGGCCTCACTCCAGGGATCCGCGATCCTCTCGCAGATGGGCGGGACGTGAGGATGGCAAGATGCGGGCCATGACCTCAGCTGCAATCGATCTCGACGTCATGCCCCCGTCGGAACTGGCCGATGAACTCATGCCAGAGGTGGCGGACGCTGCGGTGGGAGCAGCAGACCAGGCGGTGGTGGATCGGGCGACGGCATGGGCCAGCTCTGCGGTCGCGCCGCACGCCGAGTCCTGGGAGCGTGAACGCCGCTTCGCGGCTGAGGCATTTCAGAGTGCGGCGGAAGAACAGCTGTGCGGGTTGCTCGTGCCCGTTGCCGATGGTGGTTCGGGGCTGAGTCAGGTCGGGCTGGCACGGGTGCTCGAAGAGGTGGCCGCGGCCGACTTCGCCATCGCATTCGTGCTCGTCTGTCACAACAATCTGGCGGGTGCGGTGAGCAGGCGTGCCCCCGCGGAGATGCGGGAGCGGGCACTGGGGCCGTTGGTCTCGGGCGAGCGGCTCGGCGCTTTCCTCTTGACGGAGCCGGGCGTCGGCAGCGATGCCGCCAAGATCACTACTGCAGCGCGTCGCGACGGCGACGAGTGGGTCATCGACGGTCGCAAGGCATGGGTCAGCAATGGCACGGCGGCCGACGTGATGTCGGTGTACGCGCAGGCCGATCCCGCAGCGGGACACCGGGGCATCATGACGTTCCTCGTCGACAGCAGCACTGACGGCATCGAGCGGACCGACGGCTACGAGCTCATCGGCGCCCACGGCATCGGCACCAACGAGATCCGCTTCGACGAGTGCCGGGTAGCTGACGCTGATGTCATGGTGCCCCTCGGCGAAGGGTTCGTTGCCGCGATGGAAGGCATCGACATCGCCCGGGTGCTGGTGGCGGCAATGTGCTGCGGCATGATGCGCACCGGCCTCGCGACTGCCATCGATTACGTCCGCAAGCGGCAGGCGTTCGGCGGCCGCATCGCCGACCTGCAGGGCGTGCGCTTCAAGCTGGCCGACGTGGCAACCGACCTGGAGGCTGCCCGCCTGCTCGCCTATCGGGCAGCGCTGGCGGTGGCAGAAGGCCGACCAGCGGCTGTCCACGCAGCACACGCCAAGAAGTTCGCCACTCGCGTTGCCGAGCGAGGCTTGGCCGACTGCATGCAGGTGATGGGCGCAGCGGGCGGCCGGCGCGACCATCCGCTGCCCCGGCACCTCGCCGCCTCACGCCTGACGCACTACGTCGACGGTGCCACCGAGATCCAGGACGTCGTGATCAGCAGGTCGCTGCTCGACTGAGCCAGGCGGTCAGACAAACCGGTTGGGCTCAGCTGTTGCTCGGATTGCCGAGCCAGCCGACGATGGCATTGGCAACCTGCCGCTCAGGTGCGTCGTCGTCTGTTTCGACTCGGGTGAGGGCCGACCATTCCAGGTCGAGCCCAGAACGACCGCAGCGCACGGCGACGAGTCGCCCGGAATCGAGCCACGGCGACATCGCCCACCGGCTGAGAATGGACACTCCGAAGTCAGCCGCGATCATCTCGGCGATGGCGCCGGTCTGCTCGAGCACGGTGATCGTTCGGGGCGACAGTCCCGCAGGGCGGACGAAGCGCTCGTACTCGAAGCCAGGCGACGGCTGCCGGTTGTATGTGAAGTAGTTCTCTTCCGCGATCGCCTCGGGCCCGATCCATGTCCGGCTGGCGAGTCGGTGCTCTGGGTGTGTGACCAGCACCAGCTCATCGGTGAACAGGTGGATCGCGTCACGCGCCCCCGGCGCCGGTCCCGGAGCGAGCACGAGGTCGGCCGTCCCGTCAGCGAGTCGTGGCACTGGCATGTCGCCCACGACCACCAGTTCGAGGAGCAGTCCTTCCAGCCGTTCGCTGCACGCTGCCGCAAACGGCGCCAGCCAGTGGTAGCAGTCGTATGACCCGACGCCGATCCGGACCGTGGCCGTGGTACCGCCGACGCTGCGCATGAAGTCCTGCTCGGCCCGTGCCAGATCCGGCATTGCGCGATGGGCGGCTTGGCACAGCGCCAGCGCCGCAGGTGTGGGTTGCATGCCGCGAGATGGCCGGCGTTCGAAGAGGCGTCCACCGAGGCGCCGCTCAGCTTCGGCCAGCCGATGGCTCACTGCAGATTGGCTGACATGAAGTCGACCGGCCGCCGCGGTCACCGATCCGGTTTCCGAGACCGCGACGATGGTTTCGTAGTGATGCATTTCCAAGCGTGAGGACATATCTATGACATCACCGACGTTTGACCTGTATCTCTTCCCGGTGCTTACAAGAAGTGGAAGAGCGTAAGGGTACTTCAAGCCGGAGACAATCAACCCGGATTGCTCATGAAATGCGGCCAAAAATCGCCGGTATTTTGAAGTGCAGCTGTCTATATTCTTCGCCGTACTATTTGGAAATACCTATGCCGCTATAGATTTAGTCAATCCAACTCAACGCCTGGAGTCGAGCGTATCCGGGCCAGAAAATGCGACAAGCCGGGCTCACCGGCGCATGGCCCTGCCGGTTGGATCCCAGAGGCAGTCAGCGATGAGGTGGGCTGCGCGCCGTTCACCCACGATTTCGATCCCAAAATCCGCACCGTCGTGTGCGAATTCGACCGGCACATAACCCATGGCGACGGACACATTGCTGTGGTGCGCGAATCCGCCAGATGTCACCCAGCCGACCGGCTCTCCGCTGCAATAGATGGGCTCGTCGCCGACTGCGTCGAAGCCGGATTCGTCGAGTGGGCTATCGACCGTCCACGCGCACAGCGCCATTGCTCCAGCCGAGGCACTTCGGTCGCCCGTCGCAGTTCCGCCAAGTCCGTACTTGTCGACCAGGGCTGCACGCCCGACGAAGTCAACGCCGTCGTCGCCGGCTCTCGTGAATCGGACGAAGCGGCCCAAGCCGGCCTCGAAGGGGTCGTAGGTGGGCCGGTACTCACGCGCCCAGCTGCCGAAGCTCTTGTCCAGTCGAAGCGAATTCAGCGCCGCCAAGCCGAACAGCCGCAGCCCGTAGGGCCGGCCATGCGTCATGAGCAGGTCGAAGACATGACGCAGGTATCTGGCATCGGTCCACAGCTCGTAACCGAGATCACCGGTGTAGCTCAGGCGGCCGCACCACGCTCGCGCCCAGCCCACATCGACCGCGGTGAAGCTGCCGAAACGCATCGCCTCATCGGAGACGTCAGCGTCGGTCACCTCCGAGAGGAGATCTCTCGATTTGGGCCCCGCAATGGCCACGCCGCACAGCTCGGCGCCGAGCGTCCGGTACCAGGCTGTTCCCTGCGGCGTTGCGGCTGATGCGCGCCAGCGAGCGAGATCAGCGTCGAACCAGCGCTCGTAGTGGCGCTCGGCGATGCCCGATCCGAAGATGATGAAGCGCTCGGCGGTCGCGGCATTGCCGGTGGCGCCGCCGGTCGCCGTGTGCACCGGCCCGTCGGGAGTTCCGGTCGCCGCCGGCAGGCAGGCAACCGTGAGATCGCCGGTGAGATTGCCTCGCTCGTTGCACATCGGCGAGAGCGAGATCCTGCCTGGCGGCGGAAGTCTGCCCGCGAGCAGGTGGGTGAGCCATGCCCGCGCACCGGACCCTTCCACCAGGAACTTGGCAAATCCTGACGTCTCCATGAGACCGACGTCATGGCGCACAGCGTGCACTTCTGCACGGACGTGAGGCCACGCATTGGAGCGACCGAAGGTGACGTCCTCGACTGTGCCGGGCTCGGGCGCAAACCACAGCGGCACTTCCAATCCGTACACGTCGCCGAAGACGGCGCCGGCGTCACGCTGGGGCTCGTAGATCGGGGTGGTCGCCAAGGGACGTCCCTCGGGAAGGAACTCGTTCGGGAAGGCGATGCTGAAGCGCCGCCGGTAGTTCTCGCGCACCTTGGCGGCGGTGTACGGGCGGGTGGCCCAATCGCCGAATCGTGCGAGATCCATGGCCCACACATCGAATCCGGGATCGCCGGTCGTCATCCACTTGGACAGCGCGAGGCCTACGCCGCCGCCCTGGCAGAGTCCGGCCAGCACACCGCAGGCAGACCAGAAGTTCGGCAGACCGCGGATCGGCCCGACCAGCGGGTTCCCATCGGGAGAGAAGGTGAACGGTCCGTTGACCACTCGCGCGATGCCGACATCGCCGAGCACGGGAAAGTGCCTGAAGGCGGTCTCCAGCGACGGTGCGATGCGCTCGAGATCGGGCGTCAGCAGTCGCCGCTCGAAGTCCCACGGCGTCTGTCGGCGCTGCCATGCCACCGCGGCCTGGTCGTACGTGCCGACCAGCAGGCCCTGGCCCTCCTGGCGCGTGTAGATCTCGCCGCCGAAGTCGATGGAACCCATGAGCTCGCTGCCGCTGCGCTCATTGTGGGCGATGACGGCATCGAGAGGCTCGGTGATCACGTAGGTGTGCTCCATTGCGAGCACCGGCAGCTCCACGCCGGCCATGCGGCCCACTTCACGAGCCCAGAGCCCGCCGGCGTTCACCACGTGGGTCGCCTCGATCCAGTCGTCGCAGCCGTCATCGCCTGCAGCCTCGGAGGCTCCGGCAAGGTCGCCGCGGGAGGTGTCGTAGAGCCCGATGCGCCAGGCAGCGCCGTCAGGCGTTCGCTCGATGCGACGAGCCCACGTATGGCGGCGGATCACCGCGCCCGCCGCGGTCGCGGCCTTGGCATATGCGTAGGTCACGCCGGAGGGATCCACGTGGCCGTGCTCGGCATCGAGCATCGCGCCCACGAATTGACCGGGATCGATAATGGGCAGCAGCCGGGCAGCCTCGCCCACCGGGATCATCTCGGAGTCGATGCCCAGGTAGTTGCCTCGCGCGTCGGTCATCTGCAGCCAGTCGAGACGCTCGGGCGTGTCTGCCAGGAAGATCGCACCAGTCATGTGGATGCCGCAGTCCTGACCGGATTCAGCCTCGATCTCGCGATACAGCTCGATGGTGTACTTCTGCAGTTTTGCGACGGTCGGGTCGGCGTTGATGGGATGAATGCCGCCGGCCGCATGCCAGGTCGAACCCGCAGTCAGGTCAGCGCGTTCGAGCAGCACCACATCGGTCCAGCCGGCGCGGGTCAGGTGAAACAGCACCGAGGCGCCCACGACGCCGCCGCCGATCACGACGGCCTGCACCCGTTCAGTCACGAATGCGAAGTCTTGCCCGTCAACGCAGCTTCGGCGGACTCGATGGCCGGCGGCAGGGGATTCGGCTTGCTGCCGTAGAGATCGACGCCACCGGGTCGATCGCCCGCCGGCACTGTCAGGTCGGCAGCGCAGGGGAGTGTCATCAGGTCGGCGGTCATCTTGTGGAACCGGTTGACCGGCTCTTCGAAGCGGGGGGCCAGCGGCCCCGGAGGCGCGCCGCCCAGCGAGATGCCACGCTGGGCGCGCTCGCAGATGTCGATGTCCTCGTCGTTCACCTCGATCCAGAAGCGGCGTGTGGTCTCGAAAGCCTCCCGCAGCTCGGCCGACGGCTCGCCCGCGGTCATCGGGCCCGGCGGGAATAGGAACGTGCAGTGTTCGAGCGTGCGGCCCGCGGCGAGCGGCTGCAGCACCATCAGGAACATGTGGCTCGGCAGCACGGCGAGCGTCACATTGGGGAACAGGGCCACGAATCTGCCGCTGGCGACATCGGAATCGTCGAGTCCGGCTGCGGCAGGCAGTGTCAGCCAGTCGTCACGCTCGTCGCCCGACACCGGCGTGGTGGTCTGGCCGCAGTACATGCCCGGACCCTGGTAGCGGTAGTGGTCGGGCACTCGGGACACCTTGGCCAGCTCCGGGTGCACCCAGGGCAGGTGGTAGTACTCCGCGAAGTTCTCCACGATGAGCTTCCAGTTGGCCGCCACGTCGAAGGTGCCTGCGGCTCCGTCCAGCCCCGTTGAGCGCCACTCAGCGAACTGGTAGGCAGCCAACCTGTCGGGCAGATCGCCGAGCCACTTCTCGAGCGGCGGTGTGTCTTCGCTGAGGCAGACGAACACCAGCGGGCCCCAGGCCTCTGTACGCACGGGGACCAGCCCGTAGTCGGCCACATCGAAGTCGTCTCGGGGCACCTCGTCGAACAGGGGTGCCGATACGAGCTGGCCGTCGGCGCTGTAGTGCCAACGGTGGTACGGGCAGCGGATCGTGTTCGCGATGTCGCAATCGCGTTCGGCCAGCTCGGTGCCGCGATGACGGCACGAATTCAGAAAGCCGTGCAGGCCGCCGTCGGACCGGGTCAGCAGCACCGAACGTCCGCCCACCGACCGCACCAGCAGCCGGCCCGGCAGTGCAACCTGTTCAGCCAGGGCTACTGCGACCCACGCCCGGCCGAACAGGCGCTCCTGCTCAGCAGCGAAGAAATCCTCGTCGGCGTACACCGCCGGCTGCATGGCGAAGGATGCGTCGACGGCGTTGCGTTGGGGAGCCCAGAACTCAGCGTTCGGCTGCGTCCACTCTGCCTCCGCTTGTGTCCAGTCAGCCTCCGGCTGCGTCCCATCTGCTGCCATGTCGCAGTTCTACCCCTTGGGTTCCTGCTCCGAACACTAGTGCGCGGAACCAATCGCCTCTCCCGATCAGCCGTCGTGCTCGCTCTCTGGGCTGCCAGAGCGACCGGCCGGGCGGATCTCCGCGATCAGGTCGCCGGGCTCGAGCAGCGACCCCGAGGCTGCGGCCACCGAGATGACCGTGCCGGTGACGGGCGCAGAGATCGACGACTCCATCTTCATGGCCTCGATGACCGCAACCGTGTCCCCGGCTTCCACCTGATCGCCTTCGGACACCGACACGTTCACCGCGCCCCGGAACGGTGCGGCCACGTGACCCGGAATGCTGGGGTCAGCCCTGGCGTGCTCGGACCGATCGACGGCCACGGTGCGATCCAGCGTGTCGATGTCTCGGGGCTGGCCGTTCACCCGGAAACTCACCAGGCGAATGCCCTCGTCGTTCGGCTCGCCGATGGACCGAAGGCCCAGCAGCAGCCGCACGCCTGGGCCGAGCACCACCGCGGTGTCGTCGTCATGAGGGTCCAGCCCGTACCAGAACAGCAGCGACGGCAGCACCGACAGGTCACCGTAGCGGTGGGTGTTCTCGTCCTGGGCCGCAGAGGGCGTGGGGAACAGCAGCCGATTCAGCGTGGCGGCGCGATCGGCCGCCAGGCCCGCCACGTCGTCGTCGGTGAGGTCCTTGGTCTTGGGGGCCCAGTCGCGGTTCTCGGTGGCGTGGGTGCGGAAGGGCTCGGGGAAGCCGCCCGGCGGGGTGCCGAGCTCGCCGTGCAGAAAGCCGATGACGCTGTCGGGCAGGTCGGCCCCAGCCGGGTCGCCAGCCAGCTCTGCGGGCGAGACGCCCGAGGCCACGAGATGCAGGGCGAGGTCGCCGACAACCTTCGACGACGGCGTGACCTTGATGGGGCGGCCGAGCAGGTCGTTGCACGCCGCATACAGCCGCTCGACCTCCTCGAAGCGGTGCCCCAAGCCCAGCGCCCGTGCCTGCGACCGCAGGTTCGAGAGCTGCCCACCGGGAATCTCGTGGCGGTAGACGGTGCCCGTGGGCGACGGCAGGCCAGCTTCGAACGGCGCGTACACGTGCCGCACTGCTTCCCAGTAGGGCTCCATGTCGCCGATCGCGTCGAGACTGAGCCCGGTAGCCCGGTCGGTGTCGTCGGTCATCGCCACGATCGAGGCAATCGACGGCTGGGAGGTCATCCCCGACAGGGGCGGAGCGGCACCGTCGATGGCATCCACCCCGGCGTCGATCGCTGCGAGATAGGTCGCGAGCTGCCCGCCGCCGGTGTCGTGCGTGTGCAGGTGCACAGGCTGGGCGAATCGATCCCGCAGCGCAGTGACCAGAGTCGTCGCGGCCGGCGGTCGCAGCAGCCCGGCCATGTCCTTGATGCACAGGATGTGCACTCCGGCGGCGTCGAGCTGCTCGGCGACCCCGAGGTAGTAGTCGAGGGTGTAGAGGTCCTCATCGGGGCTGGACAGGTTGCCCGAGTAGCAAATGGTGCCCTCGGCCACGGCGCCGGTCTCGATGACCGCTTCGATGGCGGGCCGCATCTGGTCGATGGAGTTGAACGCATCGAACACCCGGAATATGTCCATCCCGCACTCGGCTGCCTCGGCCACGAACTCGTGGGCGACCGTGTCGGGATAGGGCGAGTAGCCCACCGTGTTGCGCCCTCGCAGGAGCATCTGGGTGCAGATGTTGGGTGCCGCGGCACGTATGCGCCGCAGTCGTTCCCACGGGTCCTCGTGCAGGAACCGCAGCGCCACGTCGAAGGTGGCGCCGCCCCAGCACTCCATGCTGAGCAGCTGCGGCATGTTGTGGGCCATCTGGCGGGCGCCGGCCACCAGGTCGATGGTGCGCAGCCGGGTAGCCAGGATGGATTGGTGAGCGTCGCGCAGCGTGGTGTCGGTGATGGCCACAGTGGTTGCCGCTCGCAGTTCGGCGGCGAAGCCAGGCGGTCCGAGCTCGTCGAGTCGCTGCTTCGACCCGTCCGGCGGCGTGCGCGGCGTCGGTGCCAGCTTGCTCGCAGGATCGACACGGGTCGGGGCCGATCCGTTGGGCTGGTGGACGGTTACGTCGGCCAGATAGCGCAGCAGGCGAGTGGCTCGGTCGGCGCCCACCGACGCGGCGGTCAGCTCGGGACGATCATCGATGAAGGTGGTCGTGACCGGTCCGGCTCGGAATTCAGCGTCGGCCAGGATTGCCTGCAGGTACGGCTGGTTGGTCGACACGCCCCGCACCCGGTACTCGGCCAGCGTGCGCTGCATCCGGCGGACCACTGTGTCGAAGCTCGGCCCGCGGCAGGTGATCTTCTCGATCATCGAGTCGAAGTGCGGGGTGATCTCCACCCCCTGGTACACGCAGCCGTCCAGACGCACGCCCGCGCCGCTGGCAGGTCGGTACGCCACGATGCGGCCGGTATCAGGACGGAAGTCGTTGGCCGGGTTCTCCGCGGTGACCCGGCACTGCAGTGCAAAGCCCCGCAGGCTGATGTTGCCCTGGCTCAATCCGAGATCGTCGAGCGTGGCACCCGAAGCGATGCGCAACTGCGATTCCACCAAGTCCACATCGGTCACCTCCTCGGTCACGGTGTGCTCTACCTGGATGCGAGGGTTCATCTCGATGAAGACATGCCGACCGCTGGCGTCCACCAGGAACTCCACAGTGCCCGCGTTCGCATAGCCGATGGCCTCAGCGAACCGGACGGCGTCTGCGAGCAGTTGCCCTCGCACCGCAGAGTCGAGATCCCGGGCGGGAGCCATTTCGACCACTTTCTGGAACCGCCGCTGCACCGAGCAGTCGCGTTCGTAGAGATGTACGACGCTGCCGCCCGCGTCGGCCAGCACCTGCGCCTCGATATGGCGCACGTCGGTCATGGCTTCTTCCAGGAAGACGGTGCCGTCGCCGAACGCACTGTGCGCCTCTCGCCGTGCGGCGTCGATCGCCTCTGACAGGTCGCTCGGACGCTCCACACGGCGCATGCCCCGACCGCCGCCACCTGACGCGGCCTTGACGAACAGCGGGAACCCGATCCCCGTAGCAGTGGCGACGACATCGATGTCGCTGTCGGGGTCGATGGGCGCCGACTGGCGCAGCACGGGCAGGCCTGCCTCGTCGGCTGCTTGCCGCGCCCGGATCTTGTTGCCGGTGAGCCTCAGCACTTCCCCGCTCGGTCCGACGAACGTGACACCTGCAGCTGCGCATGCGTCGGCGAGATCGGGACTCTCCGACAGGAACCCGTAGCCGGGGTAGATGGCGTCGGCGCCGACCTCGACCGCCTTGGCCACGATGGCCTCGTGGTCGAGATACGCCCGCACCGGCCGGCCCTCGGTACCGATGACGTACGCCTCGTCGGCCTTGATCCGGTGCAGGGCACCGCTGCGCTCCTCCTCGACGGGAAGGATCGCAACCGTCCGGATACCAAGCTGGGTCGCAGCGCGAAAAGCCCGGATGGCGATCTCGCCCCGGTTCGCGACGAGCAGCTTCTCCATGACGTCTCCTGTGTCCGGTCAACATGTTCGCGCCCCGTTCTGAGGGGCTGGGCCTCGGGGCCGAGATTCCCGCGACGTGCGCCGCGCCATTTCACGATGCCGGCTGCGAAGTTCTCGGCGGCGAGTATCAGGCGCTGCTGGACGACGCTTGGGCCTCCGGACCGAATTGCTGGGCGAGAAGCGGCTTGAGCACCTTGCCCATGGCATTGCGGGGCAGATCGCCGACGACCATCAACTCCCGCGGGCACTTGTAGTGGGCCAGTCGGTCGCGCACGAAGTCAATCACCTCAGCCGGTTCGGGCTGGCTGCCCTCGTGAGGCACCACGGCCGCGACGACGCGCTCGCCCCAGCGTTCGTCGGGCAATCCGACCACGGCCGCCTCGGCAATATCCCGATGCTCGACGAGGACGCGCTCCACCTCGGCGCAGTACACGTTCTCCCCGCCGCTGATGATCATGTCCTTGACCCGGTCCACAATCGCCAACCGGCCGTCGGCAGTCATGATGCCCATGTCGCCCGAACGGGCGAATCCATCGGGGGTGTGCGCCGCCGCCGTCGCTTCGGGTCGTCCCAGATATCCCTCGAACGGCACCATCGACATGGCGACCACTTCCCCGGCAACGCCGTCGGGAACCTCTTCACAGGTCTCAGGGTCAACCACCTTCACCACCGAGCCCGGCGTCGGCCCTCCCACACAATGGGGCACGAGCGCCGAGCGGTCTTTGATGTCGTAGGTCACCCAGCCGGCTTCGGTCCATCCGTAGCCGTCGGTGATCTCCGCATTAGGAAAGATGTCGAACGCCTCGTCGAGCAAGGACATCGGTCCGGGTGCACCTGCGGACAGCAGGTACCGCAACGCCCCCAACGGCGGCCGTCCAGCGTTCCGCCAAGCCTCGGCAATGGCAGCGGTCATCGAGGGCACGAGGAATGCCCAAGTGCTGTGGTGGGCGTACTCGGTGAGGGCCGCGTGCGGCTCGAACGCAGTCATGACACGGGCGCGCCCGCCGGCCACCAGTTGCGCCAACGTCAGCCCGCCGTACGAGAGGTGGAACATCGGACCCGGCGTCGACACAACCTCGCGGGCGGTCAACCCAAATGTCCAGCTCCAGTGCATCAGGCGCATCAGGAAGCCCGCGTTGGAATTGATGCTTCCCTTGGGAAAGCCGGTCGTGCCCGACGTATACGCGATCATCGCAGCGCGTTCGTCGGTGGTGACCTCGGTGGGCGTAGTGCTCGGCACCAGCCGACCAGTGCGGCGATCGCCGTCGGCATACGGACCGATGGGCCTGGACCACCTCATCGGCGCCGAGACGGGAGTCTCGGCAGCGTCGATCAGCCCGATGCCGAGATCGGCAGTGACCCGGCGGGCGATGTCAATGAATGGCTCGGCGGAGAGCAGCACCGCGGCGCCCGAGTCCTCCAGCACGTAGCGGACCTCAGGCTCGGCGAGCCGGCTGTTGACCGGCACTGCAGCAGCGCCAACGAGCTGGCAGGCGAGGTAGGCGGCAGCGTGATCGGCGCCGTTCGGCAGCAAGAGACCGGCCATCGGCCCGTGCGGGCCTGCGGACACGGGACCCAGTGCATCCGCCAAGGCCTCGGCCCGGCCCCAGAGCGCGCCGTACGTCCACGTCTCGATCGGCTCGACACCTCCCGTCGTGCGAGGGTCGAGCACTTCGATAGCGCACCTGTCCGGAAACGACCGGGCGTTGGCGGCGACGCAGTCGGCGACGGTGAACGGCTGCAGCATGTCGGTGCGGAAGTTACCGGCGATGCCCAAGTCGTGTGGAGGTCGGCCCGGAGCGCGCCGTAGCGTGATCTGCGTGACTGCATGGCTGTTGGACCCAGAAGTGCTGCATCTCAATCACGGCTCGTTCGGAGCGACTCCTGCAGGCGTGCTCGAAGCGCAGCAGGCCATCCGCACCCGCATCGAGGCCAACCCGACCCGGTTCTTCCTCGAGGGCGAATACCAGGAGCGGCTGGACGACACGCGGCGAGCTGTGGCGGAGTTCGTCGGTGCCGACCCGGCAGGGCTCGTGTTCGTCACAAACGCAACAGCGGGCGTGAACTCGGTGTTGCGTTCGTTGGAACCGAGCCTGTCGCCCGGCGACGAGATTCTGGTGACCGACCACGAATACAACGCTTGCGCCAACGCCGCGGCTGTGTCGGCCTCACGTGTCGGCGCCGTAGTCACCACCGCAGCAGTGCCGTTCCCGCTCGACGACCGCAGCGAGATAGTTGACGCTGTGCTCAGTGCCGTTACCGACCGCACGCGCATCCTGCTCATCGATGCGGTCACCTCGGCGACGGGCCTAGTCATGCCGGTGGATGAGCTGGCGGCGCGGCTGGAACCCGATGTGCGGGTGCTCGTCGATGCGGCACACGCACCTGGCATGATCGATTTCGACGTGACGGAGTTGGGCGCTTCGTACGTCACTGCGAACTGCCACAAGTGGATGTGCTCGGCCAAGGGCGCCGCATTTCTGTGGGTGCGACCCGACCGGCGCGATGGCGTGCACCACGCTGTTGTCAGCCACGGCTACAACGGCGGCTGGCCGTCGGAAGGGGGGCATCTGCATGCCCAGTTCGATTGGACGGGCACTCATGATCCGACGGCCTGGCTGACTGTCGCCGATGCTCTGGCCACGGTCGAGGCCATGCATCCCGACGGCTGGCCGGGGGTGAAGGCGGCAATCCGCGAACTCTGCCTGACCGGTCGCGACGTGCTCATGGAAGCGCTCGGCATTGCTCCGCCGGCACCGGCGGACATGATCGGCGCCATCGCCAGCGTGCCGCTGCCCCCGGCCGGCAACTCGGGCTCGGCGATCTTCGACCCGCTGATGGCGGCGCTGCGCGACCGTCACGGCATCGAAGTGCCGGTGTTCACCTGGCCTGCGCCGCCCGAGCGCGTGCTGCGGGTCTCGGCCCACCTCTACAACCGGCCCGACGACTACGACCTGCTTGCCAAAGCGCTGACGACCGAACTGTCCGACTAGGAGTTGCCAACTCAGGTGATGACGGTGTCGCGGCGGCACAGCGCTGCGGCGGTTGGGGCTAGATGGCAGGATCGCGGCAGGCAGGGCGGCATCCGCCCGACGATCACAGCCCAGGAGGCACTGATGTCATCGGCCATCGCAGCAACACCCGGCGCCAAGATGATCTTCCTCATCAAGCGTCGGCCGGAGGCCACCCGCGACGAATTGGTCGCGAACTGGTTCAAGAATCACATGCCCGACGTGATCGCCGGCCAGGAGCGCGCCGCCGCCGACGGCAAGGTCCACGCCACGAAATACATAGCGACGCTGTTCGATCAGCGGCCCGGCAAAGACGTGCCTTGGGACGGCATGGCGCAGCTCTGGTTCGACCGGGCGATCCCGAACCCGCCCGAGCCGCACGGCACGGTGCCCCGAGACACGTTTCAGGAGAAGGCTCAGCCGTACGTGGGGTGGGCAACCACCGAGTACGTGGTGATCGACGGCGAGCTGCCGGTCGTGCCGAACACCCTCAACGAGCCGTTCCCGGCGACGCGGTCGGGCTTCTTCAAGGTGTCGTTCCTAGTGCCTGCCCGGGACGGCATCGACTACGACGAGGCCTTCCGGCATTGGCTCGAAGTGCATGCGCCCAACGTGCGAGGCGTCATGGGCGAGATCGGCGGGCTGCGCTACGTGGTGAACCACAGCCAGGATCCCGCGAATGAGGCCTACTTGGGCATGGCGGAGCTGTACTTCCGCGATCCGCAGGGTTGGGACGACTACCGGGCCACCATCACCGAGGACGGCTTCAGCGAATTCGTCGACTTCGACGGTCTGGTGAACATGCACGCAACAGCGCAGATGATCGGCATTCCCGGCTGAACGGCTCGCTCCATAGGCGCTAGGCCTCTGCGGCCGCCTTCATCGCTGCGAGCGTGGCGCGGATACCGGCGCGGGCGTTGCTGGCCCGGTAGTCGAGTTCTTTCTGCCCGAACTCGACCATGCGCGGCGAGAGCTTGCGGAGCGTCCAGGTCTCGGTCAGTGTGGTGCCCGCACCCTTGGGCGCTAGCTGGTAGCGCCACAGGACGATGTTGTATTCGAGGCCGCCTGTCACGAAGGCGAAATCCTCGTTGTCGACCCGGCGGATGATCTCGACGGGGGCCTTCCACTCTTCGCCGTCGAGACGGTTGATGCCGACGAACATGTCGCCGACCTGCCCGGTGCCGGGCACGCCGTCAGGCCCCTTGCGCCAGTACCCGCCGGTGTTCTCGTTGCTCCATTCGCCGTAGCGGTCTAGCGCCGTCACCATCTCCCACACCTTCTCAGGCGGGGCATCGATCTCGATCGACTCGCTATGGGACATCACCGGGTCGTCGACGTGTCCAGGCAGTTGCTCGCTCATGGGCCGCAGCCTTGCAGATGCCGCTGATGCCTGTCAGGCCGTGACGCTCTGCCCACCGATCACGCCTGCAAGAGCTGGAGTGCCAAGCGAGCCATTGCCCGCAGCACGCGAGAACGTCCGTCGTTGGCCGCCACGACGACTCCTCGACCACGGTCGCTGTCGAGGCCGGCTGTTGCAGACCAAAGGGTGTTGGATCCCTGCATGGCGTAGGAGAACGCAGCACTCTTGTCAGTCGCCATCCATCCCATTGCCGCGCTGACAGGTCTCGCGGTGACGGGCGTCAGCAGGTGCTCGACTGTCTCAGGCTGCAGGAACGGCTTCCCGCTGCACAGTGCTGTCGAGTTGTCGCGGAGGAAGATTCCCACGAATCGCGCCCAGTCTTCGATGTTGATGTGAACGGTCCCCGCGGCTGACATGACCGGCGGGTTGTCACTCATCGGGTGTGACGCCACGACCGGAGCGCCGGGCAGCGCGCGTACGGGACCGAGCCGGATTCGTGAACGGTGACCCAGCACGCGCGCCGGCGCGCCGAATCCTGCACTGCTGATTCTGAGGGGCTGAAGCACGTAGGCGCCCAAGGCCGTCTCGAACGGCATCGGCGCCAGACGGTCCACAGCGGCTGCCACAAGCATGTAGCTCAGGTTTGAGTAGGCAAAGCGCCCCGGTCGTCGCGGCGGCGATGCCACCACGCGTGCGGCGATGTCGAAACGTTGGTCTTCGAACGGGCGGGAGTCGGCCCACGCCTGCCGCATGGCCGACGGCGCGAGGTTCGGCCGGACACCTGCGTGCCACCGCAGTGCATCGTCAACCGTCTGGCCGGCCCAGTCAGCGTGCACTCGACCGCGAGGGCAGCCGAGCGCCTCGGCAAGCGGCATGTTCCACCTCGCCAGATCGTGCTCGACAAGCCGTGCCCAGAGGACCGCCGTCATCGTCTTGGCGCAGGATCCGATGTGCCACGCATCTGACATCGTCACTTCGTCAGCTGTGCAGCGGCGCCGCACTCCCGATACAGCAGACTCGACGATCCCGTCAGCTCCGACTAAGGCTGCTGCGACGGCTGGCACCTGTTCTCGTCCGCGAAACCGCTCGAGGAGTTCCTTCATGGCCGGGTCCGTCATGCCGCCAGCGTTCAACTGGTCCGGGATGCGCCGGGATCTGGCTGTGCATTGGACGGGTAGAGCTCTCGCCAGTCGAGCTGGTCGTCCTTCGGCAGCACTGCGTTGATTGGTGCCATGTCGGCGAGGAGGGCGTCGGCGGCCTTGTCGCCGATAGCGGACCAGTGGAAGCTGTCCAGCCGGTCGGTCGTGGCTTCGACATCGGCGCGGCCGGCGACGCCTGCTGCGGTGGCCAGTCCATTGGCATCCACCCAGCCGCGGCTGCGCAGGCGCTCGTAGGCCGCCGCGGCCTCAGCCTCGGTCCAGCCGGCCTCTTCCTGGATCCACTCGTGGGGCGCCTCGTCTACGGCGACCTGGGACACCACCGACTCGCAGCCGTCGAGGCTGGCCGCCGCCAGCGCGATCAGGTGGCAGCCGCTGCGATATTCGCGCAGCAGGGTGCAGCCATGCCACAGCGCTAGGTGCGGCACGTCGGGCCAGTCCAGCGACGACCAGCCGGCGAAGAGCACCCGCCCGACGGGGTCAGCGGCATCGCAGGCAGCCCGCACGATCTCGGCGCTCCGGCCGACAGCCTCGCTGCTCGCCAATTCGCCCAGCTCTCGCTGCAGTGCCTGGTCCATGGCGTCGTAGCGAGCTGCCAGTGCCCGATCAGGTGTCGAGAACGTCCACGCGTCCGGGATGGCGCGCCGCACGCGGGCGGGGGCGTAGTAGAAGAACAGCGATTCCACGACGCCTGCAGGCACTGGTCCCAGCGGCGCCACGCGCGTGGCGAAGTAGTTCATCCAGAATCCCCGCAGCCCCGCCGCTGCGCTCGAATCGCGCACTTCGGGCGCCCAGTAGCAGAGCTGGTGATACCGCTCCACGCATTCCCACATCTGACGCGCTCGGCGCCGGGTCGTCTCAGCCATCGGCCGCTGTTCTAGCGCTTTCGGCCGGTCAGCCGGGCTGGTTGATGAGGTGGGTGGCGGCGTTGTCGAAGTGGGCGAACATGGCCTGCGCAATGTCGGGGTCGAGCGGCGACCCGTCGGGCAGGCTGGCCGCCTCGAGCGACGCGAGCATGTGGCGCATCCAGGCGTTGCGCTCGGCCACGCCGATGGCGAACGGCATGTGTCGCATGCGCAGCCGGGGATGGCCCCGCTCGGCGCTGTAGTCGGCAGGCCCGCCCCAGTACTGGGCCAGGAAGCCCGTCAGCCGGTGCCGGGAGGGTCCCATGTCGACGGGATACATCGGTCGCAGCAGCTCATCGTTCTCGACGGCGTCGTAGAACCGGTCCACCAGCTCGTCGAAGAACTGCTGCCCGCCGACGGCCGCATACACCGTCGGCGGCTGCTCGACGGCATCGGCCAGGCTGCCGCCCAGCGTCAGCCCGCCCGCACCCCATGCGGCTTCCTCGTCCGCGGGGGTGGCGTCGGCCTCGGTCATGGCGCTCAGGCTAAGGATTCGAGCCAGTAGGCACAGATGCCATAGCTGTGGAGGCGACAGGAGACTCGGCGACGTTGCGACCTGCTGGATCGCTGGTCGCAGAGGGTCCTGTCGCCTCCACCGCGGGCCGGGTCGGGCGCGTACAGTCTTGGTGCGCAAGCAGGCAGGGGAGACACGATGGCGTTGACAGAGCGGACCCAGCGGGCGACGAACGGGCGGAAGCCGGATGGGCGGCGTGCGCACCGCTCGTACTTGAGCTACATCGACAAGTCGCGTGAGTACTACGCCGCGCACGGCTACCCGCAGCCGTACCAGTGGGCGTACAGCCACGAGGTTGCCTTCACGCCGCTGCCGAAGCCGCTGTCGGAGTGCACCGTCGGGCTGGTCACCACCTCGTTCTTCGAGAAGGGCCGCGAGCCTGCAGGCGTGCCCGTGTCTCGGCCAAAGCAGCCTTACGCCGCCCGCTGCGACGACGCCCTTGATGGCCTGTACAACAGCGATCTCTTCTGGGACAAGGACAACACCCACACCGACGATCTCGACACCTACCTGCCGATCAACCGGTTGCGCGAGTTCGAGGCCGAGGGTCGCATCGGTGCGCTGTCGGAGCGCTTCTACGGGATTCCCACCGACTACAGCCACCGTCGCACGCAGCGCAACGACTCGCCCCGCATCGAAGAGTGGATGCGCGAAGACGGCGTGGATGTCGCCTTTCTTGTGCCGCTCTGACCGGTCTGCCACCAGACGGTCGGTCTGATCGCACGTCACTTGGAAGAAGCCGGCATCCCAACCGTGGTTGCCGGCAGCGCTCGCGACATCGTGGAGGAATGCGGCGTCGCCCGGTTCGTGTTCACCGACTTCCCGCTCGGGAACCCGACCGGCAAGCCCGGCGACGCCGCCATGCAGCGCGCCATCGTGGGCACGGGGCTGGACCTGCTCACCCACGCCTGGATGCCTCGCACCACGGTGCAGACGCCGTTCGTGTGGGATGCGGACGACAACAACGGCTGGCGTGAACACTTCATGCGCGTTGACGACTCGAACCGGGCCGCACTGGCGGCGGCCGGTGAGGCACGCCGCCGTGACCAGGCCGCAGCCAAGGCTGACGGCCGCGCCCGGACAAGCTGAGCGGCCCGGCGCCCGCCGGCTGCATCAACCAGCTTCGACGCGAACGAGAGGCTTCCCATGAGCGACCAACAGCGCAAGCCGCTGTTCGATCCCGCCGACGCCGACGCGCCCGACTTCGTTCCGTCGGAGCCGGCCGGCGCGGATGTCTATTCCCACCCCTCCGAGCACGGCGAGCGCATCACCGACTCGCTCATTCCCGACGTCATGATCGATGCGTCGGGAGGCGTGAAGGTGGCCGCCGACATCTACGGCGACGACGGTCCGCTGGTCTTGCTGCAGCATGGCGGCGGCCAGACCCGTCACGCCTGGAAGGGAGCGGGTCAGGCGCTCGCCGACGGCGGCTACCGGGCCGTCTGCCTCGACGCCCGAGGCCACGGAGACTCGGACTGGGCGCCCGACGGCGACTACACAACCGAGGCATCAGTAGCCGACCTGGTGGCGATCGTGGAGCACTTCGGCGAACGACCGGTGCTGGTCGGCGCCTCGATGGGCGGTGGAACCTCGCTGACCGCGGTCGGCGAGGGTGCCGTGGATGCGCTCGCGCTCGTGCTGGTGGACACGGCGCCGCAGATCGAGGCGGCTGGCGTGCGCAAGATCCGAGACTTCATGGCCCAGGGCGCCGACGGCTTCGCATCGCTCGAAGAGGTCGCCGAGGCCATCGCCAACTACCAGCCGCATCGCAAACGGCCGCGCAACCTGGACGGGCTCGCCAAGAACGTCCGCCTCTGGCCCGACGGCCGCTACCGCTGGCACTGGGACCCGGCGTTCATGCACCGGCCCCGCAGCTTCGCCGAGCGCATCCCGCGCCAGCAGGCGGCGGCCGAGAAGCTGACGCTGCCCACGCTGCTGGTTCGAGGCGGTATGAGCGACGTGCTGTCCGAGGAAGGCGCTCAGTCATTCCTCGACACCGTGCCGCATGCGCACTACGCCAATGTGGGCGGTGCGGCGCACATGGTGGCCGGTGACCGCAACGACATCTTCGTCGAGGCGACGCTCGAGTTCCTGGCCGAATTCGTGCCCGGCGCGCGATAGCGGGCCTGATCGCGGCCTTCGCGCCGTACCCTTGCGGCCTGTGGCCGGCCAGGCCGAGCTTCGAGAGGCAGAACATGCGCGGAACAGTCAAGTTCTTCAACAACGAGAAGGGCTTCGGCTTTATCTCCCGTGAAGGGGCAGACGACGTCTTTGTCCACTTCTCCAACATCGTCGGTGAGAACTACCGGACGCTGGAGGCAGGGCAAGAGGTCGAGTTCGACATCGGACCCGGCCGCAAGGGCGACGAAGCCCAAAACGTCAAGCCCGTCTGAACTCATACGCCGCTGAGCATCGCTGGCCGCAGCGGCCAGCGACGTCATCTGCGGCCTGAGACGACGCCAAGAGCGTCAATTGCCGGCGTGCAGTCGGCGAGGAGACACATGCCCCCCACCTTCGCCCAGCTGGGCGTCCCCGACTTCATCGTTCGCGCGCTCGCGCAGCGCAGCATCACTCGGCCATTCGACATCCAGATGGCCACGGTCGCCGATGCTCTCGACGGGCGAGATGTGTGCGGCCGCGCCCCTACCGGATCCGGCAAGACGCTCGCCTTTGGAATCCCGCTCGTCGCTCTCGCGGGAGGCTCGCAGCCCCACAGGCCCCAGGGGCTGGTGCTCGTGCCGACTCGCGAGCTCGCGGATCAGATCACGAAGGAGCTGCGCTCGTTCGCCGGCAAGCGTCGCATCGGGGTCGCCTATGGCGGCGTGGGCTACGGCCCGCAGCTCGCGTCCCTGCGACGCGGTGTGGACATCCTGGTGGCGTGCCCCGGACGCCTCGAGGATCTGATCTCCCAAGGGGCGGTGGATCTGTCCGCAGTGGACCGGGTTGTGCTCGACGAAGCCGACCGCATGGCTGACATGGGGTTCATCCCGGTTGTCCGGCGACTTCTTGACCAGACCGCCACCCAGCGCCAGACGCTGCTGTTCTCGGCGACCCTCGATGGCGACGTGGCATCGCTGACGCGCGACTATCAGCGTGATCCGGTTCGTCACGAGGTCGGGGACGAGACCCCGGATGTGACAGCCGCCGACCACATTTTCTGGAAGGTCGCCAGGACCGACCGGGTCGACGTCTGCGCAGAGGCGATCGATGCTGCGGGGACGACGGTGGTGTTCTGCCGAACTCGCCATGGCTGTGATCGTGTCGCTCGCCAGCTCGGCCGCCGGGGGATCGCAACGGCGGCCATCCATGGCGGCCGCAGCCAGAGCCAACGAACCAGGGCCCTGGACGACTTCGCAACTGGCAAAGTGCAGGCGCTGATTGCTACTGACGTGGCTGCGCGCGGCATTCATGTCCCCGGAGTCGACGCTGTCGTCCACTACGACGTTGCGGTCGACCACAAGACGTACCTGCACCGATCAGGGCGTACCGCCCGAGCTGGCAAGGGCGGGGTAGTCGTCTCGCTTGTCGAGCCCGAAAAGGTCAAAGAACTTGCCTCGATGCAGCGAGAGCTCGGCTTTCGGACCTCGACCACGGAGGTCGACGTGGCCGAGATCCGGCAGCCCTCGCGATCACGGACGCGACGTCGCACGCTCGAACACTCGGCGGCCAAGAGTCAATCCGGACGCCGTCGAGGCAGCAAGAACCGCTCCGGGTCCAGGGGTCGCCAGCGCGCGTCGCACCGCTGACGGTGCTCAGGCGTCGGGGCTGTCATTCGGATCGTTCAGGGTCTCGAGGCTGGACGGCGCGAGGTTCGAAGCGAACTTGGACATGTTGTCGGACAGGGCGCTGATGAGTTGCTCCACGAACTGCGGCGACATGTTGATGCGTTGCACGACAACGCCTCGCCACAGCGATCCAGCCGCGGCCGGCGATGAGGCCCTCGGTCCAGCCCGCTGCCATGTAGAGCGACAGGAAGGCACCGGCGGCGCCGGCGAATGCGCCCCCGACCAGCACCGCTCCCGAGCGCAGGAGGGTCACCGAATGGCCCACCGAGTCCGTGGTGGAAGCCGACTCGCCGACCGCCCGCAACGCCAGGCCCAGCCGGGTTCGATTCAGCACGAACCAGGCTGCAACGCCCAGGAGGCCCGCGAGATACACCACCGGTGGCTGGTTGAACAGGATCGGGCCGACCCAGCGGATGTCGGCGAGTCCGGCGATGCCGAGATCGGTGAACACGGCATCGGCACGCTCACGGACGGCGTCCTGACCGATGAAGGCGGCGAACCCAAGACCGCCGATGGTGATCGCCAAGCCGGACACCACTTGACCGGCGCCCATCACCACGCTCACCAGGGCGTGAACGCCTGCAACCGCCATGCCCACGAGGGCAGCGAATGCGAAGCCGATCCAGGGCCGGCCGGTGGCCAGCGCCATCATGAATCCGCTGACAGCCCCCATGGCCATCATCCCCTCGACACCGAGGTTCAGCACGCCGGATCGCTCGGCGATGAGCTCGCCCAGCCCGGCCAGGTACACCAGCGTGGCGAACTGGACGGTCGCCACGAGCAGTCCGACGACGGCGGCTTCAGACATCCGATGTCTCTGCGTCGTGGCCGACGGGCCGCACCCACCGGATGCGGTAGTTGAGCAGCACGGCCGCGACCAGCGCGCCGATGAGGATCATGGCCTGAAGGATCGTCGCGATAGAACTCGTGACACCGAGCGTCTGGATGGATTGACCGCCCACCTGCACTGCGCCGAAGACGAAGGCGACTGCCGCCACGCCCGATGGCCGCATCAACGCCAGAGCTGCCACGATGATCCCGGCGAAGCCGTACCCGTTGGACAGGCCGGGATCGAGCCGCGTCGCAGTGCCGGTGAGCTCGACGGCTCCTGCCAGTCCTGCCAAGGCGCCCGACAGCACGAGTGCGGTCAGCACCTTGCGCTGCAGCGAAATGCCCGCATACCGCGCCGTCGCCGGGGATGAACCGGCCATCCGCAGCTCGTAGCCCCAAGCCGTTCTCGACACCGCCAGCCAGAACGCCACCAGCAGCGCAATCGCGATCAGCACACCGATGTGTGCACGTCCGAACAGACCAGGCAGCGAGGCCTGATCGGGCAGCGGCTCGATCAGAGCGAAGCCCTGCGACTCAGGGTCCTTCCACGGCCCCGTCTCGAGCCATTCGACCACCCGGATGGAGACCTCGACGAGCATCAAGGTGGTGATGATCTCGCTGACGCCCAGATATGCCCGGGCAAGCGCCGGGCCCGCCATGAGCACGACACCGCCCACCGCACCGGCGCCGATCATCAGCACGATCAACACGGGACCCGGCAGATCTCCCGCCGTCATGGCCAAGCCGGCCGCAACCGTGGCCCCCGCCATCATCTGACCCTCGGCTCCTATGTTCCACAGGCCCATCGAGCCGGCGACGGCCACCGCCAGACCGGCCAGGGCCAGCGGTGTCGCCCGCAGCAGCGTGCGTGAGATCGAATTGATGCCGCCCAACGACGAGTCGAGCATGCGGCCGTACACCTGGGCCGGGTCGTTGCCGGCTGCCAGCAGCAGCAGGGCTCCCGCGACCAGGGCCACGGCAATGCCGATGACGAAGGCAATGGCCTGGGCAGCCGGCACCACATCGGAGCGTCGCTGCAGCACGGGCCGGATCAGGCCGCGATGCCAGCGAGCTCGCCCGCGTGACACGGTGTGCAGCGGAGCGTGCGTGGGTTCAGGCGTGGGGTCGGTCATGTGCCGCCGCCCCTGAGTTGCGGCTGCGCCATTGGGTCGGCGGCGAATGCAGGCGTGGGGTCGGTCATGTGCCGCCGCCCCTGAGTTGCGGCTGCGCCATTGGGTCGGCGGCGAATGCAGGCGTGGGGTCGGTCATGTGCCGCCGCCTCCGGCCATCGCGGCGCCCACCTCGGCTCGTGTCGTATTTCTGGGATCGAGGCGGGCGGCAATGCGCCCCTCATACATGACAACCAGGCGATCGGACAGCGCGAGCAGCTCGTCGAGATCCTCAGAGATCAGCAAAACCCCGACGCCGGCAGCCCGCTGGGCGACGATCTGCGCCTGAATGGCTGCGATGCCCACCACGTCGAGCCCGCGCGTCGGCTGGGCCGCCAGCAGCACCTTGGGCTCGCCGGTCAGCTCACGTCCGAGCAGCAGTCGCTGGAGGTTGCCGCCCGACAGCACGCCCACTGAGTCGTGCACCCGTCCCACCTGCACGCCGAAACGCTCGATGAGGCGGCGGCAGAAGTCCTCGCAACGACGCAGATCCAGCATCATCCTGCGACGCATCGACCGGTATGACCGCACCACCGCGTTGTCGACCACCGACATGGTGGGCGCCAGGCCCACACCCAGCCGATCCTCGGGGACATAGGCCAGCCCGGCGCGGGATCGAGCCCGGGGGGACGTGCCGGTGACGTCCGTGCCCGCCAGCCGCATCGCTCCCGCCGTGGTGGGGCGCAGACCGGCGATGGCCTCGGCCAGCTCCCGCTGCCCGTTTCCCGAGACGCCTGCGACTCCCACGATCTCGCCTGCCCGTATGTCGATGTCGACCGAATGCAGCGCCGGCAGCCCCCGGTCGCTCATCGCCGAGATGCCCTCCAGATCGAGCACGATGTCGCCGCTGGGCTGATCGGTGGGCCGCTGAATCTGTGCCGCCGCCTCGCCCACCATCATCTCGGCCAGATCCGACCGATCGATGCCCGCGAGACTGCGCGGCTGCGCCACTGTCACCCCGTTGCGCAGCACGGTGGCCTCATCGCACACCGCCAGCACCTCGTCGAGCTTGTGGCTGATGTAGATGACCGAGCGGCCCCGATCAGCCATGGAGCGCAAGGTGAGCCCCAGGTCGGCCGCCTCGGCCGGAGTCAGCACAGCGGTCGGCTCGTCCAGCACCATCACGTCGGCGTCGCGCCACAGCGCCTTCAAGATCTCCACGCGCTGGCGCTCGCCCACCGAGAGCTGCCACACCGGTCGGGACGGGTCGGTCTGCAGCGAATAGGTGGCCGCCAGGTGGGCGACACGCTCGACGATCTGGCCCATGTCCAGGTAGCGAGGTGCCGAGCCCAGCACCACGTTCTCGAACACCGTGAGCGAAGGCACCAGGCGGAACTCCTGGTGGACCATGCCGATCCCAGCGGCGATCGCATCTGCGGGCGAGTGGAACTGTTGTTGGGTGCCGTGCACCCAGATCTCGCCGGCGTCGGGCAGGTAGACGCCGCCCAGCACATTGACCAGCGAGGTCTTGCCGGCGCCGTTCTCGCCGAGCAGCGCATGGATGGTGCCCGCCCGCACGGTGAGGTTCGCGCCGTCGCAGGCGACTGTTCCAGGGAACTCCTTGCGGATGCCGCGCAGGTCGACGACTACGGCACCGTCACCAGAACCGGGGGATACAGCAGGGTCCCCCGGTTCCGGCATCGGTTTGAGTGGTGTTCGATCAGTCGGATCAGGGGCTGGCGTCACCCACGACGCCTTCGACGAACCAGTCCATGCCGAGCATCGGGCCGTCGTCCATGGTCTCGCCTGCGGCTACCCGGACGTTGCCGTCCTGGTCGCGGATCTCGCCGGTGAACACGTCCCATTCGCCTTCGCGGATCTGCTCGGCGACATCGCTGATCTGGCTGGCGACGTCAGAGGGCACGTCGTCTGCCAGCGGCGCCAGGTCGACGATGCCGTCGTCCATGCCGCCCCAGTAGGCGCCCGGTGAGTAGGTGCCTGCAGCGACCGCCTCGATGATCTCGGCGTAGCGCGGACCCCAGTTCCACACCGGTGCGGTGATGAATGCGTCGGGTGCGAAGTCGCGCATGTCGGAGTTGTAGGCGACCCAGCGGGCGCCGGCATCCTGCGCGGCCACGCCTGCGGCTGTCGAGTCCTGGTGCATGGCGATCACGTCGGCGCCGGCTTCCAGCAGCGCCTTGGCTGAGTCGCCCTCAACCGCAGGGTCGAACCAGGTGAAGGTCCAGATGACGTGCACCTCAGCCGACGGGTTGGTCTCGCGCACGCCGAGGGTGAAGGCGTTGATGCCGCGGATCACCTCGGGAATCGGGAACGCTGCGACGTAGCCCAGCTGCCCGCTCTCGGTCATGGCGCCGGCCGCCATGCCCGACAGGTAGCGCGGCTGGTACATGCGCCCGAAGAAGTTGCCGAAGTTGGTGTCGTTCATCTTGAAGCCCGAGGCGTGCTCGAACACCACATCGGGGTATTCGTCAGCCAGTTCGAGCATCGGGTCCATGTAGCCGAACGATGTGCCGAAGATGACGTCCGCGTCCTCGTTCTCGATGAAGTCGACGGCCACCGCCTTGAAGTCCTCGGCGTTCTCCGGGACGCTCTCCACGAACAGCGTTGTGGCCCCGGTCTGGTTCTCCGCGTACTGGCGGCCTTGGTCGTGCGCCCAGTTCCAGCCGGCATCGCCGACCGGGCCCACCAGCACGAATGCCGCCGTTACGTCCTCAGGGTCGTCGCTGTCGCCGCCGCAGGCCGCTCCCAGCAGCGCCACGCCGGCTAGGGCAATGGCAAGTCGTGTCAGAGTCCTCGAACGCATGATCTCCCTCTCCGTTCGCGCCCGCGAGGCAAATCTCGGAGCAGCAACTATCGAGCCTAATCTTGCCCATCTGGGCCCGCAGCCACCGCCCGCAGGCGCCCCTGGCCGGTTCAGAAGGGGTTGAGTTCGAGGCCGAGGAGGTGACGGCCCAACTGGTGGGTCACCCGGTCTTGGTGCACATTGATGTGCACCGGCATGGCTCGGAAGTCGCGGTAGCGGCGGTCGAAGGCGCCGCCCTCGCGCAGCGCGGTCCTCCGGCTGCGTCGGCGGCCTCGGCCAGCGCTCGACGCACCAGGCCCACCGCCATGAACGAGAGCCACAGGTCGGAGATGCCCACCCAGTCCTCGCGGTAGCGGTGATGCACCACTGGCACCGTGCGCAGCGACTCTGCCCGGTTGGCGCCGAACCAGGCCACGCAGTCGCTGAGCTTCACCGGCACGTCGGTGTAGTGGACGTCGTCGGTAGCAGAGGCCCGCAGCCCGGCGCCGTCCCACGACGGATCGATCTTCATGCCCTCTGTGGTGGTGGGCAGGATGGTGAAGCGGATGTCCATGGGCCTCACCGGCTTGCCGTCGTCGCCGGTGATCGCAAAGGCCACCCCGCAGTAGTCGGCGTAGCGGGCACCGGTGCCCCAGCGGCCGGTGCCGTTCAGGATGGCCTGGTCGCCCTCGACGCGGCCGTACACAGAACTGCGGGCGCCGCCGGGGAACGACACCCACTGGCCGTTGGTCACGACGTGGGTGAGGAAGTCCTGCTGTTCGGGGCCGACCGAACCGACGAACAGGTGGAACACGCACAGGTGGTTCCACAGGCACCACGCCAGACTCGGGCAGCGGGCTGCCACCGCTTCGAGCTCGCGGCCCATGTGCAGCATCGTCTCCTCGACGCCGCCGATGTTGCGGGTGGCCGACATGCGCATGAAGTCGGTGCCGCGGATGGCCTCGATGACCTCCGACGAGACGGACCGGGTCCGGTCCGCCGTCTCCGCTTGTGCCTCGATGGCATCCAGGAACGGGGCGATCCGCAGGCCCTCGGTTGGCGCAGGGGCGAAGTGCTCGACCAGTTCCAGGCCCGACAGCAGGGCGTCGACAGACTCAGCGCTGGTAGCCGTCGGGTTCGGTTCGTCGGCTTCGGGTGCTCCTGCCATGCGGCCACAGTAGGCCGCGACTGGCTCAGGCGCAGTGGCCGTTGGGCGACGGCGGCACGTCCAGCATCGGGTTCCGGTCGAAGAAACCGTCGGGCACCAGCCCGAAGCCAGCGTACTCGGTGGGCATCACGGGGAAGTCCTCGGGCCGGGCGTCGTGGGTGATCCCGAACGTGTGCCACACGGTGATGTCGGTGTCGACCACCGGTCGGTCGCCTGCGGTGTAGCGCTCCAGACCGTCGCCGGCGTTGCGCTGAGTCGGGAACCGCCCGGCGCCGTAGCGCTCGTCGGGACGCGACGGCGACACCCACAGGTTGTGGCGGGCGAAGGTGGCACGCTCGGAATGCGGGCTGTCGTGTGCCGCGAACATCGTGGCTGTGGGCGGCGGCAGCAGCCGGTACGCCGTCGGACGCCCGAGCCGGTTGATGTGGTCTGCGCTCTGGATCTTCCAATACCGGCTGGACGCCGAGTTGACGTTGCGGCGGGCAGCCAACTCGCTCTCGAGCACCGTCTCTCTGGCGGCGAACGCGGTGCCGTGAGGGTTGTCGGGCCCGGGCGGCAGCGCTTCGGTGTTCACCTCAACGACACTGTTGGCGTTGCCGTCAACCGCCATGTCCAAGCGCACGCAGAAGATGTGCTGGTGGATCGGGGCCGACACGTGCGGCGCCACCTGGCGGGCGAACGTCAGGTCGTCGCCCTCCCGATGCGACCGTGTGGTGAGGATGCCGGTCAGCTTCACCTCGTAGCGGATCGTGCCGTCGAGGTAGAAGTACCAGAAGAAGCCGTACTCGTAGTTGCCGACGGTGTGGATGGCGCTCACCACCAGGCGGCGGGAGCGGCGCACCTCGGTGGTGTCGGCGTGCCAGTCGAAGTGCTTCCAGCCGATGCCGAAGTCCTCCTCGTGGATGCAGATGGCGTTCGGCGTCGTCACGACCGAACCGTCGTCGAATACCTGCACGGAGTCGAGATAGGCGATCTCGCCCAGGCAGTCGCAGCCCAATCGCAGCGAGTTGTTCATCAGGCCTAGGCCGAACTCGCCCGAGTCGAGCGCGTGCTTGAACGTCTGCGACGGCCGGGTGTCGCCGTAGGGCACCACCATCTCGGCCAGCGATGCCCGGTCGATGATCGGCCGCACCCGGCCCCCGTCGTCATAGGCGATCCGGTGCAGCACCAAGCCCTCGGTGTCGTCCATCACGACGCGCATCGACCACTTCTGCCATCGCAGCTCGTTGTCGTCCAGGGTGAAGCTGGTGCCCTCGGGCTGGGTGATCTCGATGGGCCGCAGGTCGGTGCGCATCGGACCGAAGTCCTCGGTGACCGCGTCGACGTCATAGTTGCCGCGCTCAGAGGCCACCGGCCACTGGTCGAAATCGGTGACGTGCAGCACTTCGAGCGTGTCCACGTCGACGTGCACCATCAGCCCGTCGAGCGGGTACGCATAGCCGTTGTCGGCCGGGTTCGGGCGCCAGAAGGCGATGCAGCGCTGCACGCGCCGGCCGATCTCGAAGTCGAAGTCGTAATCGCCGGTGGGCCACGGGTCGATCTGCACCTTCGACGGGTCGGTGATGCCGCGCTTGGCCAGTGCGGCGGCGAAGCCCGGGTCTTTCCGGCAGGCGTCCATGACGGCGAACAGTTCCGCCATGCCCACCCGGGGCACCACGCCGGGATGGTGAGTCCACGAGTCCACTTCGCCGCGTGTCACCGACACCACGGCGATGTGCACCTCGCCGTTCTCGTGAATCACCACCTCGAATCGCCGGTCGGTATCGGTGCCGGGGGTCCAGGCGGCGACTTCGGCCTTCGGCGGCTCGGCGATGCAGAAGCCGTGAAAGCGCGCGTCCGCGCCGATGCGCCCGCTGCGTCGCAACACCTCGATGGCGGCGTGGGCCTCCGCTTCGGTCATCATCGAAAGCGGGTGAACCGAGGGCGTGTCGGCTCCCTCGACAGGTGTTTCCAGCAGTGTGTCGGCCATGGGCTCACGCTACGCGGTCGGCTGCGGATACGCGGCCGGGGCGATGAACGTCACTAATCTCGCTCAGTACGGTTCCGCACCCGATTGGCCCAGAGCTGGCCTGACGACTGGGGTCCGCACGTCGTGACCGAGGGGGATCTCCGCAGCCGGGTCGAGCAGCACCTCCAGTTCATCTACCCGGCGTTGAGCGGCGATGGCCTCGTCGACGACGTGCTCTCCACGCTCGGGCTCGACGGCACTGAGGCCGTTGCAGCGGTCGGCCCGCGGTGGGATGAGCACGACGTGGCGGTGATTACCTACGCCGACTCGATCACCGAAGCCGGCAAGGTGCCCATGCAGACCATGCACGAGCTGCTCGACGACCTGACTGGCGACGTCGTGTCGGTCGTGCATGTGCTGCCCTTCTACCCGGCGAGCTCGGACGGGGGATTCGCCATCACTGACCACCGCGCGGTGGACCCGCGGCTAGGAGCCTGGGAAGACATCACCGACTTGAGCGAGACCTACACGGTCATGGCCGACTTGGTCGTGAACCATGTCAGCGCCGATCACCCGTGGATGGAGCAGTTCTGCAGCGCGGAGGAGCCCGGCAGCCGCTACCTGCTCACCGCCGAACCCGAGGATGACCTGTCGAGCGTGGTGCGTCCCCGCACGACGCCGCTGCTGCGTGAAGTCGAGACCCCCGACGGCCCGCGGCTGCTGTGGTGCACGTTCAGCTACGACCAGATCGACCTGGACTTCGCCGAGCCCGAGGTGCTGCTGGACCTGCTGCGCACCGTGGCCCGACTGGTCGACGCGGGCGTGCGGTGGTTCCGGCTGGACGCCATCGCCTATCTCTGGAAAGAGCTCGGGACGTCGTGCGTGAACCTGCCGCAGACGCACGAGTTCGTGAAGCTGCTGCGGACGCTGCTGGACGCACGCTGTCCCGACTCGGTCATCATCACCGAGACCAACGTGCCCCATGACCAGAACGTGGCCTATTGGGGCGACGGCGACGAAGCCCACCTCGTCTACAACTTCAGCCTGCCGCCGCTGGTCGCCCACACGATGCTGTCGGGTTCGTCGGTGGCCATGCAGCAGTGGCTGGCCCAGCTCGAAACGCCGCCTGCGGGAACGTCGTTCTTCAATTTCATCGCCAGCCACGACGGCATCGGGTTGCGCCCGGTGGAGGGACTACTGAGCGCGGCCGAGATCAACCGGCTCATCGCCGCGGCGCACAGCGCCGGCGGCACGCACTCGGAGTTCGACACGCCTGCGGGCCCCAAGGCGTACGAGCTGAACGTGTCGCTGTGGGACCTCTTCGCCGGTGACGGGGATCCGTTGGGCGTGGCGCAGTTCCTTGCCGCGCACACGGTCATGCTGAGCCTCGCCGGCGTTCCCGCGCTCTACGTGCATGCACTGCTGGGCACCCCCAGCTACTGGACGCCGATCAGCGAGCCGCCCCGCATCGTCACCGAGCACGGCCTGCCGCCGGTCGAGCAGAACAAGCGCACCATCAACCGGCGCAAGGTCACCTTGGACGAGGCGGTGGACCTGCTCGGCGCGCAGGACGGGATCAGGCGCAGGACCCTGGTCGAGCTCGTTCACCGCATGCTCATCCGTCGTGCGCAGCCGGCATTCCATCCCGACAGCCCGCAGGTGTCGCTGGATCTGGGCCCGCAGGCACTGGGCGTGATGCGCGGCGATACGCAACGCCGTGAACCCGCCCTTGCCGACAAGCGAGTTGCCCCGCTCGTCTAGGCAACCGCGGGGAACTCAGGCGTTGTCGAGCTCGACGGCGTCGTAGAGCCGCTCGAGCACGTCGGGCACGGCGCTTTGCACCCGCGACCAGTTCGGGATGAACGGCGTGTTCATCGGGTCGTTCAAGAAGTCGTGGCCCGCTTCCATGATCGCAGCAGAGAACACTTCGACCGCAGTTTCTTCCGCGTGCAGGTCGAAGTCGAAGCCGTTGAAGGTGGCGTCGTTGCGGTAATGACTGACGAGGTCGAGTGCGTTGCGGTAGTACACGGCCTTGACGGTGCGGAATGTCTCCGCAGTCAGCGTCATGCCGTCGATGGCGAGTTTTCGATAGATCGCCTTGGCGATGTCGCGGCTCATCTTGTGGAGTCCTGCCTGGGGATCAGCCACCGACAGGTTCTGGTGCTTGTGGTCATACCGGTCGCAGATGTCTACTTGGCAGATCCGGCGTCCTTGGTAGATGCGGTACACCTCCGACAGCACTCCGATTTCGAGTCCCCAGTCGCTGGGAATGCGGATGCTCCGGGTCATGTCGAGCTGCATCGCGAACTCGCCGGCCAGCGGGTAACGAAACGCCGCCAGATAGCGCAGATAGTCGTGGTCTCCCAGAGTTGTGCGAAGCGCTCCCAGCAGCGGAGCAACCAGCAGACGCACGACCCGTCCGTTGATGTTCGCAGTGGGGCCTTCGCCGGCGCGGAAGTAATAGCCCTTCGAGAACGAGTAGCCGAAGGTCGGGTGCAGGATCGGGTAGAGCAGCCGAGCCAGTATTCCCTGGTCGTAGGTCACGATGTCGGCGTCGTGCAGAGCCAGCGTCTCGCAGCGGCCCGACGCCAGGAAATAGCCCAGGCAGTACCAGACGTTGCGCCCCTTGCCCGGTTCGGACGGTGCGAGCACCCGGTCAGCAAGCGTTTCGTCGATGCTGCGCATGCGAGGTCCGTCGTTCCACAGCAGCCGGGTTCGCTGCGGCAGCCGATCGAAGAAACGCTTGGCCTCGGCGAACTCCTGCTCTGAGGCCTGATCGATCCCGACGATGACTTCGTTCAGGTAGCTGATGCGGCTGATCTCATCGACGATGCGGTCGAGGGCCGGCCCGGCGAGCTCGCTGAACAGCGCAGGAATGATGAGCGCTATCGGTCGCCGCTGGGAGTACTCGACGAGTTCGGCGGCGAGGCTGTCGACCGGCCGGTCCGAGAGCCGATGCAGTGTTGCGATCGGTTCGTGCTGTTGGAAATCCGCCACGTCAACCTGCTTTGCGCGGGACATCAGTGAAGCTACTGCGGTCGGGTTCACTGGCTCGCTGGAGGGCGCGCGGTAGGGTGCGCCATGGCCCAGTCACAACCCCCTGCAAAGGGCCGATTTCCCTCTCTGGACAGCAAGTTCACGACCGACGGGCTGACCTTCGACGACGTGCTGCTGGTGCCCGACGCGTCCGACGTGCTGCCCGATGCGGTCGACACGTCGACGCGGTTCACACGCGGCATCACGCTTGCCGTTCCGCTGGTGAGCGCGGCCATGGACACCGTCACCGAGGCGCGTCTCGCCATCGCGATGGCCCGTCACGGCGGCATCGGCGTGATCCACCGCAACCTGTCCGTCGCCGATCAGGCGGCCGAGGTCGACAGGGTGAAGCGCTCCGAGTCGGGCATGATCAACGAGCCCTTCACGCTCGGCCCCGACAACCTGGTGTCCGAAGCCGAGGACCTCATGGCCCGCTTCAAGATCAGCGGCGTGCCGATCACCGATCCGGCGGGCCGGTTGGTCGGGATCCTCACCAACCGCGACCTGCGCTTCGAGACCGATTGGAGCCGTCCGATCCACGAAGTGATGACGTCGGAAGGGCTGGTGACTGCGAGCGCCCCGACCACTCTGGAAGAGGCCCAGGTGGTACTGGCCCGCCACCGCATCGAGAAGCTTCCGATCGTCGACGACGACTTCCGGCTGGTGGGCTTGATCACCGTGAAGGACATCCAGAAGCGCATCCAGTTCCCGAATGCCTCCAAGGACGAGCAGGGCCGTCTGCTGGTCGCCGCCGCAGTCGGCACCGGTCCCGACACCATGGAGCGTGCGGCGGCGCTGGTGGAGCGTGACGTGGATGCCATCGTGGTCGACACTGCACACGGTCACAGCCGCGACGTCATCGAGACAGTCGCGAAGATCAAGGCCAATCACCCTGCCGAGGTGGTGGCGGGCAACGTGGCCACGGCCGATGCGGCTCGTGCGCTCATCGACGCCGGAGCCGATGCGATCAAGGTCGGCATCGGACCTGGCTCGATCTGCACGACCCGGGTGGTGGCCGGGGTGGGGGTGCCGCAGATCTCGGCGGTGTTCGACTGCGCGTCGGAGGCTGCTGCGGCGGGTGTGCCGGTGATCGCGGACGGTGGCATGCAGTTCTCGGGCGATCTCGCCAAAGCGATGGCTGCGGGGGCGCACAGCGCCATGGTGGGCAGCCTGCTGGCGGGCACCGACGAGTCGCCCGGCGAGGTGGTGCTGTACCAAGGCGAGCGCTTCAAGGAGTATCGGGGCATGGGCTCGGTCGGTGCCATGAAGGGCCGCAGCTACTCCAAGGATCGTTACTTCCAGGACGGGCGCGAGGTGGAGGAACTGGTGCCCGAGGGCATCGAGGGGCGGGTGGCCTACAAGGGGCCGCTGGCGGGTGTGCTGCACCAACTCGTCGGCGGTCTGCGCCAGGCGATGGGCTACTGCGGTGCAGCGAGCATCGACGACATGCGGCTGCGCACCAGGTTCGTGCGTGTCACGGCGGCGGCCCTGCGCGAGAGCCACCCCCACGACATCATGATCACCAAAGAGGCGCCCAACTACCGGGCGCCGACTCAGTAGTCACAGGGGCGCCCAACTGCCGGGCGCCGATCTAGCCGGCAGCGAGCTGCTCGAGGCGCTCCCACTCGTCGATGAGGCTGCTGTCGGTGGTGCGCACGGTCTCGCCCAGCCGTCCGCATCGACGGAGTGATTCCGGGGAGCTGGTCTCTACGTTCTTGTGCAGCTCAACTTCTAAGGCGCTGCTTGACACCAGTGAAGCCCTTGCCGTGAGCCCAGTCCGCTCCATAAGCGCCTGGAATGAGAAAGTCGATCTCTTTGGACTTCGTGCCGCCCCGACCATGACCGTTGGAGGTGCCGGCGTGCGATGCGCTGGTCGGTAGCTGTAGCAGGCGGCGATCGGGCCAAACCTCGGTGATGGCTTGCACGCATAGATCAGCCGTACGGCGACGTTGGTCGCTACGGATGAGGATCGTCGCGTCGTCCCGCAGATGGCGTTTGCTCGCTTGAAGCACCGAGGTGATCAGCTCGCTGTACGCCGTCTGGGCGGTGTATTTCGAAGTCTTGCTCCAATCTTGGCGAAAGCTGTGCCCGAGCAGCCACAAGCGAATCCAGTGGTCGTTCCAATAGTCGGTGACCCCCCGGTATGGCGGTGAGGTAATCAGCAGCTGGGCGTCGCAGCGTCGGCGCTTCGGGAGCTCACGACGTGCGTCACCGAGCAGGACCCGGCTGGGCGCTTGGTCGGGCACGCCGTAGCGGTAGCGGCGCCGGATCTTGTCCTCCAGCATCTGGATCGGGTCAATGTCGGGGGGTCGGACCAGACCGTGACGGGTCCACCACTTGACGGCGTATTGGGGCGAATGGGCGATAGTGGGGGCCAAGGTGTTGGATAGCCCGGCTTCGCGTTTGTCTTGCATGTGCAATGCAATGAAGGCCATCAGGGTGCGGTCGACGACCGAGGCTTTCCACTGCAGTTCCCGTCTAGCTGCCTTCAGGAAGGCCCGTACCTGCGGCGCCCATGCCATGGTCTCGAAGCGGCTGCGGCTTCGCCGGTCCGCCGAGCGCCTCGCACTGCCGATGTCGTCGAGCCGGGCAAGCAATCGGGCAGGATCTCGGGCAGGCCGCTGCTTTGTCGCAGCAAATAGCCAAGCGATCGGGTTGATGTCAATTGCGAGAGCTCGACGGCCTAGCACGGTTGCCACGAACGGTGCGTTCCCGCGGCCGCAGAAGGGGTCCAGAACGGTATCGCCGGGCTGCGTGAGGCGAGGGATTGCGTCGTGGAGAAAGTCGCGGGGAAACATGGCGTAGTAGCGGCCGAGTGCGTACCAGCGTGTTGCTGCAGTGCCGTGCTTCCATGTTTCGGAGCCGTCGGCGCAGACACCGTCCATTAGCTCAGCCTGCCAGGCTGCGTATGAGGTCGACACCGGCGCGCAGCGGGATGGATGCCCACCGGTGCGCTCGGCGCAAAGCGAGGAACTGGTCGGTGCCTACACCGAGAGGTGCGGCGGTGGCGATAGCGTCAGCCAGCACGGCTGGCGTCGCCCTGTTCGTCAGCGGTGGCGCGGCCTCAGGCTGAGCCAAGTTGAGCACCAAGCGCTGACCCGCTGCAGTCTTGAGGACGAGCGGGCGGCCGTAGTGCGTCAGTTCGCCCCAAGGTTTGGAGTCATTGGCCTGACCAGCGACGATGTGAGCGCGGATGTAGTCGTTGTCAGGCAGCCAGTAGTGGTTAGTAGGGATGCGACGGTTCGGTTGGGGTGCTCGGTCCAGCTCGTCGGCGTGCCGTACGAACGGGCCAGACTTGACTCCCGATAGAACGAGAAGTTGTGCCCCGGGCCGATCAGCTTCCAGAAGGCTCTGAATCCTGCCGAATTCTGCACGCATGGCATGAGCGAGCACTGCGATCGTGCCGAATGCGGCGAGTTGGCCATCCATAACGAAAGCAGTTCGGGCGAGGGCGTCTAGACCAGCTGCGGACTCGGTTAGGCATCGCAGGCTGTTGGCGAGCGCGAGCATCTCAAGTGTCTGCATGACTCGCATATGGCACTCAAGCGACGAGTGGTTCTCGTCGAACTGCTCATGAATGCGAAGAGCGTCGCTGGTAAGCAACGGCGTCGAACAAGACGGGCAGGCACCCTCGCTGCCGGGGGCTGGTACCGGCAGGCGCGTTGCCTCACAGTCTGGATTAGGGCAACTGGTGATCGTGTGCTCTGTGCCGAGCAATGCGCACAATGTGTCCGCGAAGCTCTCGGTACCCAGTGTGAGCCTCGACAGTAAGTCGTTAAAGCAGCGGCGGAACCACTGCTGTGGGCCAAGTCCGTCGACGGTTCGAGCATTGGTGCCGGGCAGCATCGCACCGACGCTGTGGCCGAGTTCGGTGTCTCGCAGATCACGTGGATTGACGGCCCCGCTCTGAGGCAACCTGTCGAGCTTGTGCAGCTCCTGGAGCTTGATGACGACGACACCGAGCGACACGGCACCTGCATGCGTGTCGGGCAATCGGCCCGGAATGCTGTCGTAGACCTGCGACCCGTCTATGGCGACGAGGTGAGTGCGGCTGCTACCTGGAGGGCACGGAGCGAATGGTGGCCATGGCTCGGCGACAGCGCTGTGGGTGGGCGGGTCCAGACGCTCCCGAAACTCTTCGAATTCGACGCTGTCGACGATCGCGCGGATCGCCGCGAGACCGGCCCGTTCGTCGGGATACGGCACTGTTCAGACCCGTGAACCGTTGCTTTGGGGTTCGGTGCTGGCAGCGTCCGCGGTGTCGGCGGGAGCGCCCTCAAGCTGGAACTTGTTGAGCTGCACAGGCACCGTGTACGCCTGGGACAGCGTGCGGATACGCACGAAACCCTGCTCACTGACCTTGCCGATCTGTTCGGTGAAGTCGGCAAAGTCCATGTATCCAGCGATGACGCGACGCTCATTTTCGGAGTTCAGATACGACAGGACCCAGTTGTCGGTCTCACTGAGAATCTCGGGCATGACTGAACTCGGTGCCTGCGTTGCGAGCACCATGCCAATGTTGAGCTTGCTTCCCTCCTTGGCGGAACGCGCCCACACCGTGGTGAGGTTTTCCTGGGCGTTGGCGCGAGGCAGCAGATTGTGTGCTTCCTCGATGTAGACGATGATGTGCCCCTCGGTCGCGCGATCGGGGTCCTGAGGCTCGGTCGGGTCGAAGTCCACGGCAGCGGAGCGGAAGCGGGCCTGTTGCGCTCGAAACAGATGCCACATCACGCGCTCTGCAGCTGCCTTGTTGTGGTCCGGATCGCCCGCAGATTGGTCGATGATGACCAGCTTGCCGACCTGGAGGTCCTTCACGATCGCTTCTGCAAAATCCTCAGTCGTGTCCGGATCGTGCTGGTCCCGGGCCGTTTGGAACGAGCGAGGACCGTTCTGGTAACGGAAGATGCGCAACAGTGATCGGAACCGTGCATCCGCCCACGAGTCGCCGCTGCTGCTGTTGGAGATGTAGCCCCGCTCGAACTCGCCAAAGCCTCCGTTGCCGTCCTCGAGAAAGTAAGCCAGCGCCTCGAACACGGTCAGCAGCTGCGCCCATGAGATGGAGTTGTTATCGGCCTTGGACCTCCTGAGGATCTCTGCAGCTTGGTGATACTCGTTCTGGTGGTCGCTGCCGACATTGTTGGCAGCTGCTAACGCGGCGATGAGGTCCTCGCTGAACAGCGAGTTTCTGCCGATGCCGCGAATGCTCGGCTTCCACGCTGGAGGCTCAAGACCGGCCGCGTACAGAGCGGTCCTGTATGCCAGCAGAGCGCGCAGATAACGCGTCTGCGCACTCTTGTCGCTCTGAGCCATCCGGTCGACTGACAGGTCGGCGTCCCGGAAAGCGGTGGTGTAGCGCGCCGTCTCGCCCTGCATGATCTCGTTGACGATCTCTTTGCCTGCGAGAAGCTGTTCAAGCGCCGCCTCCACGGCTGTGGTGTCGTCGTCGCTGTTCCACGACCAAGGAAGTTCGTCACCGTAGAAGTTGAGTTTCATGACGACCCGATCGTCGTCCCACTGAACCTTGATCAGGCCATAGGTGGAGACTTCGTTGTCGCGCTCCAAACCCAGAGACTCGTACACGCGGTGAAGGCCCTTGCCATCCTGGAAGTTGTCCTGGGCGTACTCGCCGCTGAGGTCGAATATCAGCTGGCCGATTCGGTGAGCGGGGTTGTGCCCCCGTAATCCGTAGATGCTCTCTGCGACGATCTTGATCCCGTTCGACTTGCCCGATCGCGACATGCCGAAGTAGGCGGTTCGGCGTTTCATGATGTCTGTTGGGTCAGTCGCAAAATCCACGTTCGTAGCGGCCGAGCTCTCGGCAGCAGCGAAGCGAGTCCGGCCGACCGGGACAGCGTTCTTTTCTGTGCCGATGTCGTTGGTGCGATGTTGATGGTTGACGATCAATTCCAATGTCGCAGCGTCCGGCTTCCACGCCATCAGCTCGCTGACTGCGTAGTAGTTGTCGATGTCCTCTGCGAAACGGAGAGTGCCGTCTTCCCTCTCAACAAATGTTCCTAGGACCGAGCACTCGAGGCCGTGCAGCGACATCTTGTCTTTGATCCACGTCGGCATCTTGTCCGACCACGGACCCAAGTTCCCGGTGTCTTCGATGCTCTCCTGACGTGTTTGGTCATTGACCGCTGCGGCAGGCAGACGGGCTTCCTTGCGGATGCGCAGCAGAATGAATCCGTCGTCGCCCTCCGGTTTGGCGGCGGCCAAGAATGAGTTCTGCGGCAGACCTTGGGCCAGTTCGCGGTCATAGTCGAAGACCGCCACTACGGCAGTCGAATACGAGATTGTGTAGACGGAACCGACGCGGGTAGCGCGGTCACGCCAAGACCGGCGGTCGGGCTCGGCGATGCTGTCGATCAACTCCTCCATCATCGAGGAGTCCACGTCCGCGTCGTACTCAGCCATAATCCCGCACCGCCTAGCGCCCGAGTCAGTCCCCTGTGATCACGCAGCGAGCCCGTGGTTGCCCTACCGACGACACAGGGTGATTCGGACGCAGTGTAACCACGTGCCAAACCGCCTAGCCCTGCGACTTTCAGAGAGCCGCCGCGGGCCAAGTATCGGTGTCTGTTGTGTGCAACGCACACACATTGCATCGGGGCCTGTTGAGTTGCGCATCGAGCGTCGGATCATTCGGCAGCCTGGCTCAGTCGCTCCAGCCGTTCCCACTCGTCGATGAGGCTGCTGTCGGTGGTGCGAACGGTCTCACCCAGCCACCGGGTCAGCTCGACGATGTCGTCGGTGCGGCGGTCCTCGGGCACGTTGCGCACGAGCGCCTTGTACGCATCGCTGAGGTAGCGCAGCAGCACCCCTTCGGATCCCTTGATGCCGTAGTGGTTCACGTACTCGCGAAACGTCATCGCTCGCTCGTTCATGTCCCGCGCCACTGATTTCGGCCGCACGTTGTCGTTGCGCAGCCACGGGTGACGGGTCGACCAGGCGTTGAAGCTGTCATAGAGCCAGTCGCGCAGCGGCTTGGGCCACTCGACCTCCTCCAGCCGCTCCATCCGCTCTTCGTACTCCACGCCCTCGGCCTTCATCTCGGCAAGCAGGTCGGTGCGCGCCATGTCTCGTTGGCGTTCCAGCACCACCGTCGGGTTCTCGAGCGTGGCTTCGAGCACGCTCAGCACATCGAGCGGGTAGGTGGGCTCGTCGGGGTCGAGGAATTCGATGGCGTCGAGCGCGAACGGCGACAGCGGCTGGGTCAGGTCGAACTCGGCCTGCAGGTCCACGTTCACCCGCACCAGCCGGTCCAGCTCATCGGGCTCGTCGAGGCGCTCCACCACCTGCGTCTCGACCAGCGAGCGGTAGATGGCGATGGCCCGGCGGATGTGGGTGTGGTTGGCGGCACGGGTCTCGTGGTTGTCGGTGAGCAGCCGGCGCATGGCCGCGCAGCCGTCGCCGGGCCGGTCCAGCACGTTCATCAGCATCGAATGCGACACGTCGAACTGCGAGCGGAGCAGCTCGGGCTGTCCCGATGCCAGCCGGTCGAACGTGTCGGCATTCCAGGGCGCGTAGCCCCGCTTGGGCGGCGACGGGCGACGCACCTTGCGCAGCTTGGCCGGGTCGTCACCGAACTTCTCGCGGGCCTTCTCCAGCGCCATCGCGTACTCCACCTCGTGCTCGGGCGCTTGGCACCACACGAAGCCCTCGTGGTCGAAGCCCCGGCGCCCTGCCCGGCCGGCGATCTGCTGGAAGTCGCGCACCGACAGCACCCGCGTGTCGCGGCCGTCGTACTTGCAGAGCTGGGTGAACACCACGGTGCGGATGGGCACGTTCACGCCGACGCCGAGCGTGTCGGTGCCGCAGATGAGCTTGAGCAGGCCCGCCCCGGCCAGCCGTTCCACCAGCAGCCGGTACTTGGGCAGCATCCCGGCGTGGTGCACGCCGACACCGGCCTTGACGAATCGCTGGATGTCGCGCCCGAACGGCGAGTCGAACCGGAACGTTGCGATCTCGGCAGCCACCTGCGCCTTCTCGTCCTTCGACAGCACATTGAGGCTGGTGAGGGCCTGCGCCCGCTCGGTGGCGGCCTTCTGGGTGAAGTGGACGATGTAGGCGGGCACCCTGCGCAGCTCCAGCAGCTCTTCGAGCGACTGGTGCAGCGTGGTCTCGCGGTACGTGAAGGTGAGCGGCACCGGCCGTTCGGCACCGGTCACCGTGGCGACTGCACGGCCGCTGCGGCGTCGCAGGTCGTCGGCGAAGCGCTGGGCGGGGCCGAGGGTGGCGCTCATCAGGATCATCTGGACGCGGGTCAGCTCCAGCAGCGGCACCTGCCAGGCCCAGCCCCGGTCCCGGTCGGCATAGAAGTGGAACTCGTCCATGACGACGCTGTCGATCGGTGCGTCGGCGCCGTTGCGCAGCGCCAGATTCGCCAGGATCTCCTGCGTGCAGCAGACCACCCGCGCGTCGGGGTTGACGGCGCCGTCACCGGTCACCATCCCGACGTTCGCTGCGCCGAGTTCATCGCAGAGAGCGAAGAACTTCTCCGACACGAGCGCCTTGACCGGGGCCGTGTAGTAGCTGCGCTGACCTCGCGCCACCGCCTCGAAGTGCGCCGCGAGGCCCACCAGCGATTTGCCCGAGCCGGTCGGCGTGGTGATGATGACGTGGTTGCCGCCGAAAATCTCCAGCACGGCGTCTTCCTGCGCCTCGTACAGCTCAAGACCCACCTCGGCGGTGTAGGCCAGGAACCCGTCGAGCAGCGAGTCGGCATCGGGGTCGCCCGGCAGGAATGCCGTCAGCCGTCCCGGCGCCGCAGCGGCGAGGCTCACGTCATGTGCCTGCGGCCATCAGGCGTTGCGGCCGGGCCAGGCCTGCGGGTTGAGCATGTTGGGCGGCTGGGCGCCGTCGAGCGCCGCCATGACCTCGGCGACAGCATGGGTGAAGATGCGACGGCGGCCCGCCACGGTGGCCGAGGCCACGTGCGGGGTGACCACCACGTCGGGGCGACCCAGCAACGGATGGCCTGGCGGCAGCGGTTCAGGTTCGGTCACGTCCAACCCGGCGCCGCGTACCTTGCCCGCGTTCAGAGCTGCCAGCAGGGCGTCCTGGTCGACGAGACCGCCGCGCGACGTGTTCACGAGATAGACGCCGTCGCGCATCGCCGCGAGCAGGTCGGCGTTCACCAGATGGTGCGTGGCCTCGCTGAGCGGCGCATGCACGGACACGACATGCGCACTGGCAACCGCTTCGCTGGGCGTCGCCGCCCGCCGTGCTCCCAGTTCTGCAAAACGCTCGCCGGCGGCATAGGGGTCGTACGCCACGATGTTCATGCCCACAGCTGACATCACCCGTGCCACGTAGCCGCCGATGCGTCCGAGACCCAGCAAGGCCAGGGTCGATCCGGCCAGCTCGAGGTGTCCGTGGCGCGCCCAGTAGTCGCCTTCGGCGGCTTCGAGCCGGAGGGCCGATTCCTTCAATCCCTTGGTGACGGCGAAGATGAGGGCAACGGCCTGTTCAGCGGTCGAGGTCGTCGGTCCGTCGGGCGTGTTGCAAGCAGCGATGCCGAACTCGGTGGCGTCGTCGAGATCGAGATTGTCGAAACCGATCCCCGCACGGGCGATGACCCGCATCTTCGGTGCCTGCTCGTACACGGTGCGGTCGTAGCGGATGGCGGCGCCCACGATGGCGCCCTCGGCTCGATCGATGCCCTCCAGTGGATCGTCTCCTCGCACATCGACAATCTGCGCTCGGCCCTCGAGCAGCTCGCGCTGCAGACGACCGGCGGGCCGGTCGAACCAGACAACTGGCAGCCCGGCTTCCGCGTGGGCGTCAGGGGAATCCGCGTGAGTCGCACCGGTGCTCATGCCGTCAGTATTGCGCCGCAGCTCTGCGACACGGCGAGGCACACCACTACCGTTGGCCCGACGGTGGCCAGCCCGAGCAGGAGCCCAGCGAGCAGGAGCAAGGATTGATGCAGGTCGACGAGGCGGTGATCCACGACACGGAGCGGTACGCCGCAGACGGGTACCCGTGGGCCGAGTGGGACCTGCTGCGCGAAGAGGCCCCCGTCTACTGGTACGTACGCGACAACATCGTCCCGTTCTGGGCAGTGACCCGCTACGAGGACGTGAAGTGGATCTCGGGCCAGAACAAAACCTTCATCAACGGCGGCGGCCGCCTGCGTCTGGCCGATGCCGACCGGGATGCTCGCTTCTGGAACAGGTACCGCCAGCGAGCCATCGAGATCGGCTGGGATCCCGACGAGCCGCCGGATTTCATCTTCAAGGACCGCCCCGACCACTGGGACCTGCGCCGGCTGGTGGTGCCGGAGTTCACCCCGAAAGCGATGCGCAGCAGGTCCGAATCGCTTGAGCGGCACGCTCAGCGCTTCGCGGACGAATTCGTGGCCAAGGTCGCCGAGACCGGCACCGCCGACGTGGTCGAGGACCTGGCGGTGAAGCTGCCGCTGGCGGCGATCTGCGAGATGGTCGGCGTATCGGCCGATGACTGGGAACAGGTGCACGAGTGGACGTCGGCGCTGTTCGACGATCCCGACCTGGAGCGATTCTGCCGGCCGGGCGAGTCCCGTGACGAGATGCGGCGGCGCATGATCCGTGAGTTCGACGCGTGGATCGGCGAGCTGATCCGCCAGCGTCGGCGTGAGGGGACCGACGGCCGCGACCTCGTCAGCATCCTGCTGCGGTCCGAGATCGAGTCGGGCCCGCTCACGCCCCAGCAGCTCGTGGGCTACCTGCGCCTGATGATCGCCGCGGGCAACGAGACCACCCGCAACGCGGCGAGTGGCGGGGTGATCGCCCTGCTCGAACATCGTGACCAGCTCGACCTGCTCAACGAGCGCATCGACGATCCGGAAGCCGTGGAGACTGCCGTCGAGGAGATCCTGCGCTGGACTTCACCGGTGATCCAGTTCGCCCGCACGTGCACCAAAGACACCGAGCTGCGAGGCCAGACGATCAAGGCAGGCGAGCACGTCGGCATCTGGTACCCCTCAGCCAACCGGGACGAGCGCCAGTTCCCCGATCCGTACCGCTTCGACATCCAGCGCACGCCCAACGACCACCTTGCCTTCGGCCACGGCGCCCACTTCTGCCTGGGCGTACACCTGGCGCGCTGGGAGCTGCGCGCCTTCTTCCGGGTGGTGGCGCCCCTGCTGGACGGCCTGCAGCTCGACGGTGAGCAGTCGCGCATAGCGCACCTGCACGTCGGCCCGATCAAGCACCAGATGGTCGCCCCTCGCGCTTGACCCGCCTGCAGATTCTGGGCAAATTCACAGGAACGGCTGCGACACTGACGTCGTGGCGCCCCGGTCTTTGCTCGTCGTGGATGACGAAGAAAACCTGCGCGTCATGCTGTCGGCCGCGCTGCGCCACTACGGCTTTGAGGTAATGGAGGCGGTTAATGGCCGCGAAGCGCTAGCGGCAATCGCCGAGCAGCGTCCCGATCTCGTCGTGCTCGACATCACGATTCCCCGGCCCGATGGGCTCGAGGTGCTCCGAAGCCTGCGGGCGCACGATGACCCCACGCCGGTGCTGCTGCTCAGCGCCAGGGATGACGTGAGCGATCGCGTCCGCGGTCTGTCGCTCGGCGCTGACGACTATCTCCCCAAGCCGTTCAACCTTGAAGAGCTGATCGCCCGGATCGAGTCCATCTTCCGCCGCATCGCACCCAAGAACGGGACTCGTCATCTCGAACTCGATGACCTCGTCGTGGATCTCGATGCGTGCACGGTCCAGCGTGCGGGCGAAGACATCTCGCTGTCGCCGACCGAGTTCCGCCTGCTGGTGTGCCTGATGTCGAACGCCGGCCGGGTGCTGTCAAAGGCCCAGTTGCTGGAGCACGTGTGGGAGTACGACTTCGGGGGCCGAGCCAGCGTCGCCGAGACCTACATCAGCTATCTGCGACGCAAGATCGAGATCGGCGGCCCGAAGCTGATCCACACCATTCGGGGATTCGGGTACGTCATGCGAGTGGAGCAGTGAGGAGCCTCACGCTCCGGGCGCGGGTGATCAGCGCGCTCCTCGTCATCGGTGCCGCGGTCACGGCCTTGGGCGTCGCAATGCTGGTGCTGCTGCGAGTCGGGCTCGTCTCGCAGTTCGACGATGAGCTGCGCGATGTGGCCGGCCACAGCCCCGCCGACTTCGAAGACGACCATCTCGAACACGTTCACAGCAGCCACTTCTCGGAGCCCTTCGAGGCGCTGCTGAGCACCGACGGGCAACTTGCAGAGATCTCCGATTCGGCAGGCGTCGCACTCGGCGAAGAGATCGAGCAAGGTCTGGCGGACATCAGGGCTGCCGAAGTTGGCGTGCCGTTCACGCTGGAAGGAAGCGATGGGCGTTATCGCGTTTTGGTGACGGAGACCGACGGAGGCCACTTGATCCGTGCGCTCCCGCTGGGGGGCGTTGGCGAGATCGTGTCGTGGCTGAGATGGGTCGGGCTCGCAGGCTTGGCCGCGGCGGCCCTCGTCCTGGGGGCGCTGGGCTGGTGGGTGATCCGTCTGGGGGTACGACCGCTCAAGGACACGACAGCATCGGCCTGGGGTCTCGGAGCTGGCGATCTGAGTGTGCGCCTGCCGGAGCAGGACGGGTCACGAACGGAGGCCGCCGAGCTGGCGCGGGCCTTCAACGCGATGGCCAGCTCGATCGAGCATGCCGCGGAGCGCCGTGAAGCGGCCGAGCGTGAGCTGCGGCGCTTCATCGCTGATGCGTCCCACGAGCTGCGCACTCCGCTCACGACGATTCGGGGCTTCAACGAACTGCACCGCATCGGCGCGCTTTCCGACCCTGAAGCGCGGGCCGATGCGCTGCGGCGTACCGAGCAGGAGGCCGAACGCATGGCTCGTCTGATCGACGACATGCGCGACCTCGCATTGCTCGACCAGGAAGCCTCGTTGACCCGACGAACCGTGGATCTCATCGCACTGGCTCGGGATCTCATCACCGACGTTTGGGCGACCGAGCCTGATCGAGATCTGCGACTCGAGGCACCCAACGAACTGGTCGTGCTCGGGGACGCCGATCGCCTTCATCAAGCACTCGGCAACATCGTCCGCAACGCCGTTGCCCACACCGACGAGCAGGCCGCGGTCGCGCTCCGGATCGGCGAAGAAGGCGCCGAGGCCGTGGTGGTCGTAGCGGACACCGGCAGCGGCATCGACCCAGCCGACTTGCCTCGGCTGACCGAGCGCTTCTACCGCGTCGACCCTGCCCGGACCAGAGCTCACGGAGGCAGCGGGCTCGGGCTCGCCATCGCCGAATCGGTCGTGATCCGCCACGAGGGCACTCTGACGATCGAAAGCGAGCTGGGCATCGGTACGACGGTGACGATGCGCCTGCCGCTTCGCTCGTTCTCCTAGGCGTCGTCTCGCCGCTCGCCGAGCCTTGACATACCGTGGGTTAGCGTCGGCGGCCATGACGACGACTGACGTGGTGGTGACGGGGCTGAGGTTCGGGGAAGGGCCGCGCTGGCGCGACGGCAAGCTGTGGTATTCCGACTTCTACCGACACGGCATCTTCACAGTGACTCCTGGTGGTCATGAAGAACTTGTTCACACCGTGCCAACGCAGCCGTCGGGGCTGGGCTGGCTGCCTGACGGTGACCTGCTGTTCGTCTCGATGCTGGACCGCCAGCTTCGCCGGCTGGACGCGGACGGGAACGAGTCGTTGCACGCCGACCTGTCCGGCATCGCCGGCGGGCCGTGCAATGACATGGTGGTGGCCGCCGACGGCACGGCGTACGTCGGCAACTTCGGTTTCGACGACAGCGTGGGAGAGACATTCGCGCAGGCCACGCTCGCCATCGTGAGCCCGGACGGCACGGCCCGGCCGGGTCCTGACGGATTCGACTTTCCCAATGGCACGGTCATCGACCCCGACGGGCGCCACATGGTCATCGCCGAGAGCTACGGACGCCGGATGACGGCGTTCGACATTGACCCTGACGGCTCGCTGAGCGGCCGGAGAATCTTCGCGGATCTGGGAGAGCGGGTGCCTGACGGCATCTGCGGGGACGAAGCCGGCGGCATCTGGGTGGCGGACCCGCTCAATGCGAGCTGTTTCCGGGTCGTCGACGGCGGCGAGGTGACCGAGGTCATTGAGCTCGAGCTGAACTGCTTCGCCTGCATGCTCGGCGATGATGACCGCCGAACGCTGTACATGGTCACCGCGCCCACCTCCCGCCCGCCAGCCGACTCGCCTGCGCTCGGCCGCATAGAGCGCGTCCGGGTCGATATTCCGGGTGCCGGAATGCCCTAGAGACACGCGCAGAATCTGGGCGCGCGAAAGCGGGTCAGCGAGGCGGGGAATCTCGCTGACCCGCTTGTCTGGCCGGTCAGATGCCGGTCGGCCGTTCCTCCCTAGTGGTGGCCGTGACCGTCGTCGTGGTCGCTGTCATCGCCGTCGAGTTCGTGCCCGTCGTGGCCTTCAGTACCGGGCTCTTCTTCGTGGCCGTCGTGCAGCGGGTCGTCGTCGTGCTCATCGCCGTCGTGTCCGCAGTTGTCGTCGGCGTCGCCGCCGTCGAGTTCGTGCCCGTCGTGGCCTTCGGTGCCGGGTTCCTCTTCGTGGCCGTCGTGCAGCGGATCATCCGCGTGCTCGTGGTCGCACTCGTCGTCGTGCTCGTGGTCGCTGTCATCGCCGTCGAGTTCGTGCCCGTCGTGGCCTTCAGTACCGGGCTCTTCTTCGTGGCCGTCGTGCAGCGGGTCGTCGTCGTGCATCTGGCCCTGCTGCAGGTCGATGCTCGTGCCTGACGCCTGTGCAGATGCCGCTCCGGCGCTGAAAGTGAATGCCGCAGCAACGCTCAGCACCGTGGCAAGCGTCCAGGCCAGCAGCGACCATCGCCGCCCGCGTGGCGACCGATGTCGTTCGACCGCCTCGCTGAGGCCGTGGGGTCGGGTGATCATTGTTGGCTGAGGTGTTTCTGACTCTTCGCGACAGTTTGCCGGTTGTTTCAAGCAGCATCGGCGTGCTGGCGGTGGTGTCTGGTTGGTCATGGTAGTGGTCGGT
>NZ_JAPYOK010000034.1:0-28840 GCF_028283155.1 Candidatus Poriferisodalis multihospitum
AGCGGTCATCGGCAGCCTCCTGCGCTGAGACAGCCAACCTTGACCGATGCTGCTTGAAAAAACTCAGAACCTGTCGCGCGAAGTCAGACGCAACACAGATGCCACCAACTCCGCATCCTCTACAACGACGCACTCCAAGCCACGAACGAACTCCGCCAGATCAGATACAAACCCGGCACAGCAGCACCCAGCGGAGGATGGGACCCACAAGCCCCACCCGCCTGCAACATCATCATCCGACCACGCTGACAACACCCGCCACCGCAGTCAACGCAAACCGGCCGCATGAATCCAGTAATCCGCCCACACCAAACACACGGACCCCCACCGCCCAGACAGCACGCCGGGGCATCGACGACGCTCCATACTCGGGCAGCTAGAGGTACTGGCTGGTCTGCACCCGTTCGATGGCTCGGCCGCCGAGCGCATCGCTCTCGTCGGGATCGACGAGCGTCCGGATGAACACGATCCGCTCGCCCTTCTTGCCGGAGATCTTCGCCCAGTCGTCGGGGTTCGTCGTGTTGGGCAGGTCTTCGTGCTCACGGAACTCCTGGCGGATCGAGCCCATGAGGTCGTCCAGCCGGATGCCGTTGCTGCCGGTGGCAAGCGATCGCTTGATGGCGTTCTTCTTGGCCCGGCGCACGATGTTCTCGATCATCGCCCCCGACGCGAAGTCCTTGAAGTACATGACTTCCTTGTCGCCGTTCTGGTAGGTGACCTCGAGGAAACGGTTGAGATCATCGGGGCGGTACATCTCGTCGACGGTCCGCTCGATCATGATCCGGACGGCCTTGTGGGGATCTCCGCCGCCCAAGTCGGCGACTTCCATCGGGTCGATCGGCAGCGTCGGCGTGAGGTAAGTGCTGAAGATCGACAGTGCCGCCTGCTCATCTGGCCGGTTGATCTTGATCTTCACGTCGAGACGGCCAGGACGCAGGATCGCCGGGTCGATGAGATCTTCCCGGTTCGAGGCGCCGATCACGATCACATTGCGCAGACCCTCGACGCCGTCGATCTCCGCGAGCAACTGCGGCACAACCGTCGACTCCATGTCGGAGCTGATGCCGCTGCCGCGTGTGCGGAACAGCGACTCCATCTCGTCGAAGAACACGATCACCGGCCAGCCCTCGGATGCCTTCTCCCGGGCCCGTTCGAAAATGCGGCGGATCTGGCGCTCGGTCTCGCCCACGTACTTGTTGAGCAGCTCGGGACCCTTGATGTTGATGAAGAAACTGCGTGCACCCTGCTGGCCGGAAACCTCTCCCACCTTGGCTGCCAGCGAGTTGGCGACCGCCTTCGCGATCAGCGTCTTGCCGCATCCGGGCGGGCCGTAGAGCAGGATGCCTTTCGGGGCCGGAAGGTCGTAGGTGCGGAACAGGTCCTGATGCAGGTACGGCAGCTCTACTGCATCGGTGATGAGCTCGATCTGGGTGTCCAGCCCGCCGATGTCCTCATAGGTGACATCCGGCACTTCTTCGAGCAGCAGATCGTCTACTTCAGGTCGTGGCAGGCGCTCGAGCACGATGTTGGAGCGCACATCGAGCAGCAGGTTGTCGCCCGACCGCAGCGGCTCGTCGCGCAGGTCGCCGGCTAGCTCCACGATGCGTTCCTCGTCGGCCCGGCCCGTGACCAGCGCACGAAAGCCGTCTGCGAGCACCTCGTTCAGCGTCACCACCTCACCGGACGTCTCGGGCCCACGGGCGAGCACGATGTTGTACGACTCGTTCAGCACCACCTCGCTGCCCTCGACCAGCTCGGTCTCCGCCAGGTCGGGGTGCAGGGCCACGCGCATCTTGCGCCCGCTGGCGTGCACATCCGCCGTGCCGTCGTCATTGCGGGACAGGAACGTGCCGTAGGCCGACGGCGGCTGGGTCAGCTTGTCGACCTCTTCGCGCAGGGCCGCTATGTGCTCTCGCGCCTCGCGCAGCGTGTAGGTCAGCTTCTCGTTCTGCGAGACCGCAGCCGACAGCTGACCCTTCGCCTCAAGCAGGCGTTCTTCGAGCGTGCTGACCCGCGCCGGCGTGTCGGCCAGCTTTTGCCGGAGCAGCGCGACCTCTTCCTCGAGCGTGCGCATGCGGCTGCGGAGCACGCCCGCATCCGCCGCGCTGCTGCGCTGGGACTCCTCGTCGCCCTGGTCCATGCGCGGCCGACACTACCCTGACACTGCTGGCAAGACGCGACGCCTGCCCGCTTGCCAGTCCGGCCGCTAGGCCGGGGGCGATCAGTGCCGTGCAGGACGCGCGCCGACTGGGTAGATTTCATAGGTGGCTCGGTTCCCCTCTTCGGGCCGCCCCACAGGAAGGGTCGCTACACGATGAAGGTCTGGATCGATCAGGATCTGTGCACCGGTGACGGGCTCTGCGAAGAGATCGCACCCGATGTCTTCACGCTTCTCGACGACGGGCTTGCCTACGTGAAGGAAGGCGACAAGGTCTTCGCTGAACCGGGCGGTGTCGAAGGTCTTGCAGAGTTTCCCGACTCGCAGCTCGACGCCGTGATCGAGTCCGCCGAAGAATGCCCCGGGGAGTGCATCTTCATCGAAGCGTGAGCTTCGATGAAGCGACAAGCACAGATCGAAGCCTGAGCTTCTGGTCTTTCGTCATCTGAGGCGACAGTCGCCGCTGGAAGTCACCCCGAGGCTCGCCGGTTGTGCGTGGATCACCGCATCGCCGCGGTAGTCAAACCCCACGTCGACTCCCGACGAGGCGAGGAAGCCCAGCAGTTCGCCGCGGCTGAGCGCATATCCGATGTCGTCGGGTCCAGTTGCGGTGGCGAACGCCACCCCGACAACGCCCCCCCGGTCGACCAACGGCCCGCCGGACTGGCCTTTCTGGACGTCGGCCGCAAGGAAGTACACGTTTCGCCCGATCCCGTCGCCCCACAGCCCTGATGCCCGCACCAGATGCTCGATGCGCGCCGGCGACACTTCAACCCGCTCTCCTTGCAGGTAGCCGATAACTGCCGCTGTGCTGCCGTAACGCACACGTTCGATTCGCAACGGCGGCACAGCAGCATCGGAGCGCAGCAAAACGAGGTCTCGTTCCGGGTCGAACCCGACAATGTCAGCCGAAGCGGTGACGAGCTCGTCGCCGCCTGCGTTCCATGCAATCTCGACGCTCGATGCTCCGGCAACAACATGAGCCGAGCCGACCAGCAGTCCCGACGCGACAGCGAACCCCGAGCCATGAGACACCGGTCCGCAGCCGAACGCATGCACTGCGACGACGCTGGCCAGCACGCCGTCATCAACTGTCACCGCTGCAGGCGGTGCACCCAACCAGACTGGACCGTCGGCACTCGGGATCGAAGCGACGCTGGCGACCGGCGACCTTCCCCGGCCGGAATCGTCGGGATCGGCTGCGCAGGCGACCATCGCGCCAACCAGCAGCACCGCGCCGAACGATCGTGCCGCCCGCAGCGCCGGCCGCCGAACCGGTCGCTCATGGCGCCGCCGCGATGCGGCGGCGAGGGTCACGCAAGGTCGTGTCGCGCAGCGTCGTATCACGCCTCGATCAATCGGGCGTGCGTCAGGAAGCCGGTGTGGGCGACCATGCGGTGATCCGGCCGCACGGAAGCTCCCTTGACGTGCCAGCTCCGGTGCATGACCTCGATGGTCTCGATGAGCGCCCACGGTCCGTCGTCCAGCGTGCGGCGCAGTTGCTGCACCTGGGTCACCGAAGGGTTGTACGCCACCAGAATCCCGCCGCTCCGCAGCCGTTCGGGCAAGTGCACCGCGACGCGCCACGGCTCGGGAATGTCGAGCACGGCCCGGTCGTACCGGCACCCCGAAGAACTCATTCCACCGGCAGCCCCGGTTGCTGCGTTGCTCTGTGAGGGACTGCGGCGGGGCGGGTCGATCGATTCGTACGCATCGCGGAGCTGGACGTCATAGCGATCCAGCGCTTCGGCACCGGCAGTGCTCTCGACGTTCTGGACGGCTCGCTCAGCAAAGTCCTCCCGCAGCTCATAGCCAGTGACGAAGGCACCGCAGCGGAGCAGGGTCGCCGACAAGGCACCTGAGCCCACGCCGGTCTCGAAGACTGCCATGCCGGCTCGAACGTCGGCCAGCATCCAGATCGCACCGAGATCCTTCGGATAGATCACCTGCGCGCCTCGCGGCATCTTCAGTACGTGATCAGCGAGCGTCGGGCGCACCGCCACGAAGCGGGCACCCGATCCGCTGCGGAACTCCGAGCCTTCGAGCGAACCGATGATCTGGTCGTGCGGCACGACTCCAGCATGAGTGTGAAACTCGCCGCCAGAGCGCAGCGCCACGAGATACCGACGCTGTCGACTGTCGACCATCAGCACTGTTTCGCCGGATTGCAGCTCGCCGTCTTCCAGCTCGCCAGGTTGCTTCACGCTTCCTCCGCCGTCGAACTGCCGTCGTCATCGTCCCGTGGCACGTGTCGGATCATGAGCTGGTCGCCCGGTGCCAGCTCGCCGCGGTACACCACTTCCCGCTCGCGCTTGGACCACCGGACAAGCAGCCGCAGCCCGCTCGCCATGATCGCCGCAGCCAGCCATATCCCATTGCCGGTCCGCGCCCGGCGCCACATGGCATCAGTGGCTCGGGCCGGCATGCGCCTCAGCCGCTTCGCCATGGGGCTCAGCCTCTTATACCCGGACGATTTCGACAAGCGTGCTGCGTCGACGACCCCTGCGACGGCCGAACAGGAACGCGGCCAGCACGAGGCCGGTTCCGACGGCGGCAGCTACGGCCACGGCGGCACTGGACACCTGCTCGGCTGCGTCACCCGCTCCACCGACAAGCTGTCGCACGCGATCGGAGATATCCGAGGGCGTGATGCGCTGGCCACCTGCGCTCGATCCCGTCCCGGTATCCCTGTTGCCGTCAGCCATCGTCATCCTCTGCTGCATTCTCGTCGGCCCGTCGTGCGGATGGTTCCGGCGCAACGGCCTCGGTGTGTTTCGGCCGGACAGCGCGGATCAGCAGCGCAATCGCCAGCAAGAGGAAGACGGCGCCAGCCACATGGGGGACGAATGACCAGTTCGCATTGAAGAGGTCCGTCTCAGCCTGCAGGACGCGCACCACCCCCAGCGCTCCGAAGACCACTCCCAGGCTCACTCCGATGGCGCCGATGAGCCCGAACGCCACATACCTGCCCAGCCCGCGTAGCGGGCCCACCGTCTCTTGGACGATGTAGGACCGCAGCATGCCGACCAATTCGGAAGTCTCGGCTCGCAGGCCGGAGTCTCGTCGAGGCACAGTCGCGGCGACGCTACCGTTCGCCCAGCAGTTCTTCCACGCCATCCAGGATCTCCCCGATGACATCCACCCGGCTGGCGGGGTCGGGGGCGCACAGCAGGCTGTGGCGGTCGAACGGGCCGGCGGGCACGAGCGACGCGAGCTGGAACGACCACGCCGATGCCCCAGCGGGCGCCACGGCGAGTTTCGCGAGCTGATCGTCGATGGCAGCTGATTCGGCCGCGGTCACTCCGAGCGCTCCGATCTCAGACGCCCGAGCGCGCAGGCGGCGCAGACGGGCCACGGTCGCTTTGCGCTCCTGTGCGGGCACTTCTGCAGGATCGTCGGGCCAATCGCAGGCCAGAGCCCGGGGGTAAGGGTCGTCGACCAGCCACTCGACGATCCTGATCCGCCGATCGCCGGTGGCCAGCATCACCCAGCGTCCGTCGGGCAGTTCCTGGTGCTGGGCAATGTTGGCCAGGCAACCTATGTCGGCGCGCACATCGCCACCGCCGACCTCGCTGCCGCGCTCGATCATCACGACGCCGAATGGGTCATCGCTGCTGGTGCATCGCCGGGCGAGCGCCCGGTACCGAGGCTCGAAGATGTGCAGTGGCAGCACAGCGCCAGGCAGCAGCGGCGATCCGAGCGGGAACATGGGTCGAATCTCAGGCGGGTGCACGGGTCAATCCTCGCAGGGCGAGAGCGTCTCCCACGGGGTACCTCAGAAGCTGTCCGGCCAATGACTCCTGCAGTTCCAGGCCGAGACGGCCTTCGGGCGGCACGCCGTTCAGCATCTGCGCGAACGTCACCGTCCCGCTGTCGGTCTCGATGAATCCGGCGAGAGCGTTCACGCCGGTGAGCAGGCCGGTCTTGGCATGGAGCCGAGCCGCTGCGGGATGTTCGGCGAACCGGTGTGAGAGCGTTCCCGTGCGGGCCGCTACCGGCAACCCTGCCGCGAACGCACTCTCAGGGCCGTAGTGATCCAGCAGCGCGGCGAGGAAGCTGCACGTGACCATGTTCTGGCGGTCGAGCCCCGAACCATCCACAACTGCAGGCCGGGATTGATCGGGCAGCAGATCCGACACGATCCGCTCGGCGGCCGCGGCACCGGCCGGCGTGGAACCTGCCCCCGCACTGCGCAGACCGATCTCGCGCAGCATCATCTCCGCTGTGGTGTTGTCGCTCTCGCGCAGCATCTGCTGGATGATCTCCACCAGCGGGGGCGATGTGAGACGAGCGATCTCGCTCAGACCGCTGGGCGCCGCTGACACATCAATCTCAACGTCCACCGCAACGCCTCGGACTCGCAGCAGGTCCGCCAGCGTGGACACGAACCAGCGCGCCGGGTGCTCGGCCGCCGACAGAGTTGTCGTGAAGCCCGTGATGCCGTCGTTCAGATTCAGCGCCGACAGCGGGCCGCTGTTGAGCTGCGTGATGTACCGCTGCGGCCACGTCTCGGGAAATCGCGTCGTGTCATAGCGAGACTCGTCGGCAATGAGATTGCCCCGCAGCGTTTCGATACCGAGCGCGACGAGGTCATCAGCGAGGCGTTCCATAGGCGTGCGCAGCTGCGGCTGGCGCCGGTGCGAATCTGCGTAGGACTGCGTCATGATCAGCGGATCACCGCCGCCGACGACCCAGACAGTGCCGTCAAGGACGCCGTCGACGATCTCCGTATCGGTCAGCACTCGAGTGACCAGCCGCTCATCGGCATCGACCACGGCCAGCGCTGCTGCAGCCGTTACGAGCTTCTGCACGGATGCGGGGATCACCGGATCGGGATTGCTGGAGAACGCTTCGACGCCGTCGATCCAGATCGCGAGGCAGTGCGGCTCGGGCCAGTCGGAACTGAACGCGGTCATCTCAGTGCCGATGTGGTGCTGCTGTGCCGCCCGCCACAGCGCATCGGGTGCACGCTCGGCCCGAAGCAGCGGCAGCGTCGACGCCGCTGCTCCAGTCCCGGCTGCACCGTCGGGCGCAGGCTCATCCAGCGTGGAGGCCAAGACGGGAGTGCGGAGCGAGGCTGCGTGCGCTGCCGCATCCTCGGCCGAGGAATTCATGCGCACGGCTGCCACCGTGGGCAGCAGGCCGGCCGCTGCCGTCAACAATGCCAGCACGGCCGTGCGCAGCGGTCTCACGTCACTCGACTGGAAGCGCCGCCTAATGCGGCACTGTGACTCTGCACGCCGCCTAATGCGGCACTGTGACTCTGCACGCCGCCTAATGCGGCACTGTGACTCTGCACGCCGCCTACACCATTTCGGGGTCGGTCAGGATGCACAGATTCGAGATGCCCAGCGCGAGCCAGTACGCGAACTCATCCAGCACTCCAAGCGCCGCAGCATCGCCTTGGCGTGCCGCGGCAGTCACCTCTGGCCCGCGGAATGCGTCGCCGAGTCGCTCGACAGCCATCCGGTCCAGCGCAGATCCGGATGCGTACATCTCCCAGCAGCCCCGTCGCCCGCAGGCACACTGGCGACCCCCCGCCTCAACGATCATGTGCCCGGGCTCCCCCGCCAGCCCTCCTGAGCCACGCAGCACCTCGCCGTTCAGCATGAACGCTCCCCCGATGCCCGTACCGAGCGACACCATGACACCGTTGCGAACGCCACGCGCGGCACCAGCGGACATCTCCCACCGGGCGGCACAGTTCACCTCGTTGTCAAGGAACACCGGCATGTCCAGCAGCTCGCTGAGCCCTGACCCGATATCCGCGCCGTCGACATCGGTCAGGTTGGGCGAGACCGTCACGCGACCGTCGAGCGTGATCAAGCCGGCCATCCCGACGCCGACGGAAACGGGGCGCGATCCGGAGCCGAGGCGCGCCGTCATATCCGCCAGGGCAGCCATGAGGGGCGCCGCGCCGTCGGGCGTCGGCTCACGCAAGGTCCGCTGCACGGCACCGTCGTGATCGGTCACCACGCCGAAGATCTTCGTGCCGCCGACATCGAAGCCGATGCGCACAGCCGATGTCGCGTCGCGAGCCACGTCGGCTATCCCCGGCGTACTGATTGTCATGAGCGCAGGGACGCCCGCCCCGAGGCGTCGCGGCCCAGCTTCCGGGCTCGGATCAGAGCTTGCCCAGAATCGAGGCGCAGCTCGACACGTCGATGCCGCCGGCCGGCTCGACCTCGAGCGCGGTCACCGTCCCGTCCTCGATGACCGCCGCGTAGCGCCGGGAGCGAGAACCCAGGCCGACGCCCGAGACATCCATGACCAAGCCCATGGCCTCGGCGAAGTCGCCGTTGCCGTCCGCCGCCATCTCGATGCCTTCTGCGCCTTGGGCCTGCGCCCAGGCGTTCATGGTCCACGCGTCGTTGACCGAGACGCAGACGATCTTGTCGACACCCTTGCCCGCAAGCTCGGACGCACCTTCGATGTATCCAGGGAGGTGGACGTTGCTGCAGCCTGGGGTGAATGCGCCCGGCACTGCGAACAGCACCACCTTGCCGCTGCCCAGCATCTCGCCGGACTGCACGGGCGCAGGCATGCCGCCCTCGTCCAGTACTCGCAGTGTCACATCGGGAATCTGGTCGCCGACCTCAATCGCCATTGCTTCGCTCCGTCCCTGCTCGTTGTGTGGGGAACATGTGGCTCGCAGCGTATCCGGCGCCCGAGCCCCGGGGCTCAGCGGGTGGCCGGCACCTGCACGCTGTCGATCCAGCGCAGCATCTCGCGGTAGGTCGACACCGACGGCAGGTCCGGATTGGCTGCGGCCACCGCCTCGGGACATCGGAACAGGCTCGCCGCGTCAGCCGCCCTCAGCATCGTGAGATCGTTGTAGGAGTCGCCGATGGCGGTGACGTGGTAGTTCAGTGCGCGGTACGCCTCGACGGCGCATCGCTTCGCATCGTCCACCCGACGTCTCCACCCCGCCAAGCGCCCCTCGGCCACGTCGAGACGGTGGCAGAGCAGGTGCGGGTAGCCCATCAGCTCCAGGAAGTGATCGTCGAATTGCTCGAACGTGTCCGACAGCAGCACCACGACCCAGCGCCGCCGGAGCTCGTCGAGAAACTCTCGAGCCCCCTCCAGCAGGGGCAACTCGGCGATCACCTCGCGGATCTGCTTGAGCGACACGCCGTGGGTGTTGAGCACATCGATCCGGTATCGCATCAGTGCGTCGTAGTCCGGCTCGTCACGGGTCGTACGTCGCAGCTCGTCGATGCCGGTGCGTTGGGCCACCGCTATCCAGATCTCGGGCGTCAAGACGCCCTCCATGTCCAATGCGATGACCCTCTGCACGAGCGCCGATTCTGTCACGCACACCGCCGCCACTCGGGAGCATGCCGAGACAGTCCCGATACTGTTGAGGCCGGGCGGCCGCCATCGCCGCTGACGGCCGTACCGGAGAGGTTGTCCGGAAGGGTTGCCCGAGGAGTTGTCATGGCGTCGCAAGCCAACATTCCCCAAGTCCGCCTGCCGACCAAGATGGCCCATTGCGTGTTCCGCACTGACGACATCGCAGCGGTGCGCGATTGGTGGTGCACCGTGCTGGGTGCGCGGGTGGTTCACGAGAACGAGTTCATCTGCTTCATCTCCTATGACGATGAGCACCACCGCATGGCCTTCGTCAACCGGGGCCAGCCGGGTCGCTACGAGTCGCGCAAGGGCACTCTGGAGCACATCGCTTACACCATGGGCACATTCGGCGACCTCATGGACCACTACGAGCGGTTGCGTGCGGATGGCATCCTGCCGGTGCGCACCATCAACCATGGGCCGACCACCTCCATGTACTACGCCGATCCCGATGGCAACGGCGTTGAGTTCCAGGTCGAGAATTTCGCGACGATGGCCGAGTGCATCGAGTTCATGAACGGGCCGGTCTTCGCAGAGAACCCCATCGGCGTGCTGTTCGACGCCGATGTGCTGCTTGAGCGGTTCCGACGCGGCGACCCGCTCGCTGAGTTGGTGCAGCAGGGCTCAGCTCCGGCTGCTTGAACCCCCCTCCCGGAGGCATCCAGTGAGCAACACCGTCCACCGCAACGTCTACATGACCGACGAGCTGCAGGCGATCTACGACCAGACTGCCGCGTTCGTCGCCAACGAGGTAACCCCGGTGGGCGACGTGTGGGAGGAGACGGGCCAGGTCCCCCGCGAGATCTACAAGCGGATGGGCGAACTGGGAATGTTCTCGCTGCGCGTGCCCGAGCGCTGGGACGGACTGGGCCTCGGACCGCTCGCCTCGGCTGCATTTGCTGAGGCATTGGGCACGTCGACGTACGCGGGCTTCGAGGCGAACATCTTGGTGCACACCGACATGGCGTTGCCGCACCTGCTCAATGCAGGCACCGACGCGCAGCTCGAACGCTGGTTGCCGTCGATCCAGTCTGGCGACACGATGCTGTCCATCGGCGTCACCGAGCCCGATGCCGGATCGGACGTGGCAGGCCTCCGCACGACTGCCGTGCGCGACGGCGACGGCTGGCGGCTGAACGGCGCCAAGACCTTCATCACCGGGGCCGTATACGGCGACATGACGGTGCTGGCTGCTCGTACCGATCCGGACAACCGGTACGGGATCTCGATGTTCCTGGTACCGGCCCAGACAGAGGGCTTCGAGGTGGCGCGCAAGCTCGACAAACACGGCTGGCGCTGCTCGGACACCGCCGAATTGGTGCTGCGCGACGTGTGGCTGGGTGACGACCACCTGCTCGGGGAGCTGCACCGTGGCTTCTACGCCACCATGCAGAACTTTCAGAACGAGCGCATGGTGATCGTGGGGATGGGCATCGGAGCGGCACAAGTGGCTATCGATCTGACCAACGCCTACACCCAGCAGCGCAAGGCCTTCGACGGCTCGCTGTACGACTTGGGGGCCATCCGCCAGCGCATGGCGATGAATCAGGCCAAGGTGGACGCCGTGCGAGCCTCGATGTACCACGCCGCATGGCTCAAGGAACAGGGCATCGACGCCATCAAGGAGATGTCCGGCGTCAAGGCATTCGGCGCCGAGGTCGTGAATCAGGTGATGTACGACTGCATGCAGTTCCACGGCGGCATCGGCTATATGCGCGAATCGACGATCGAGCGGATGTGCCGCGACGCCCGCCTCCTGCCCATCGGCGGTGGCGCCACCGAGGTCATGCTCGAAGAAGTCGCCAAGCGCAGCTACGTCGACGTCTGAGCCGGCCGAGGGGCTGAGGCCCAATAACGCTGGCTTGGGGGAACCTGACTAACGGGACTCGAGCCAATCCCGTACGGCGCCCGCGAATCGGGCAGCCGGCGCGCCGTCGAAGGCCCGGTGGTCCCACGTCAGCGACAGTGTGAGCGTCGGGAGTGCAGCCGGAACATCCGCCGACCAATCAGTCCCGTCGCGGATGCGGCCCACACCCAGGATCGCCGTATTGGGCGAGTTGATGATCGGCGTGAAGGCATCGACGCCGAACATGCCCAAGGCTGTCACGGTAAACGTGGCGCCCTGGTAGTCGTCGTATCCGAGTGTGCCGTCGCGGGCCCCAGCGGCGAGGCGCGTGGTCTCCGAGGCGATCTCATCGAGACTGAGCCGGTCGGCGTGGCGGACAACCGGCACGAGCAACCCATCGTCAAGCGCGACAGCAAGCCCGACGTGAATGTCGCCCAAGAGCGCCACCGCATCGTCGGTGACCTGAGAATTCACCCGCGGGTGCCTGCCGAGCGCAGCCGCCGCCGCAGCGAGCACATAATCCGTGTAGCCCGGCACCACCGCTGCGACAGCATCTGCGTGCCCATCACGCTCGTCGGCGTCATCGCTACGAGCGGCTTCGACGAGTGCAGCCCGTTCGGCCACCACGGCGCTCATGTCGACATCCGTCGTGAGTGTGAGCTGGGCCATCGAGCGGAGCGACGCACTCATGCGCTCGGCGATCACACCGCGCATCCCCCGCATAGGAATCTCTTTGACAGGCGTTTGCGACAGGGGCGGCGCAGGCGTGGCAGACCTCGTCGATGCGTCTGCCGCGGCTGCTGTTGCAACGGTTGCAACCTGGGCCGGAAGCGATCTGGTGGACGAAGCCGGGTCTTCGCCGACGGCCCGTGAGCTGAGGCCGGCCAGCAACGTGCGGACATACGCAGCTACATCGCTGCGCGAGATGCGTCCATCGACGGCGCTGGCCTGAACGGAGCGAAGGTCCACACCGAGCAGATCGGCGAGTTGACGGGCTGCGAGGGTTGCCGGCGGCTGCACCGACGCACTTGGCTCGGGTGTCGTGGATCCGGTGATGCGAGCCGGCTCGGCTGCAGGCAGTGCCGCCAGAGCCTTGCTCACGGCTCGCACATCTCGCTCGGTGATGCGGCCCTTGGGCCCGCTTCCGGCAACCGCTGCGATCTCGACGCCAAGCTCTCGGGCCAGCCGCTTGGCCGCCGGCGACGCCAGGATGCGCTCGCCCGGCGCACGCACCGGCACTGTGGGCACAGGCAGCGGGGAGGGCTGAGATGCAGGGACGGCCGCCGCTTGCACCTGCGCCGCGGCGGGCGCGACATCGGCCGGCGCCGGAGGTTCCTCGCCGGTTTCCAGGAACCAGCCGATCCGCACGCCGCAGGGGTATTCCACGCCGATCTCGCCGGTCTGAGCAAGCACACCGCTGCCCGAGGCCTCAATCTCGGTCTCGACCTTGTCAGTCTCCACCAACAGCACTGCCTGCCCTGCGGTGACCTCGGCACCGTCAGGCACGAGCCAGCGCAGGATCGTCCCCGACTCCATCGTCAGGCCCAGCTTCGGCATTGCAAACTCGATGGCCATCGGCGTCCCTTTGCTCAGCGACCCGCAACCGCAGAGCCGAAGGGGTAGCGCCGTTGCTGTGCTGCCGCAACCGCAGCACCCACGTCGATCACGTACGGACCATCCGGATTGACGGTGGCATCCGCCCTCTCGCCCCGGCCCAGCACAATCTCGCGTTCTCCGTCGAGGGTCAGCACGCCGGGACCCGACAGAGTGACCGGCTGGCCGAAGCGCAGCCGCTCGCAGTGCGCGATGTCGATGTCGGAGTAGGCACCGGGCATCACAGCTGCTCGGATGTGTCTGCAGCTCTGTACATCCCGTGCATTCGCGGACGCGCACCCCAAGCCGACATGCACCCCGCCGGATTCCGTCCTGCCCACGGGTGCAACGGCTGCAGCGATGGCGGCGAGTCCAACCGAGTCGGGCTCGGCGATGGCAGCCACGATCTCGCTCACCGACCCCAGATCCCAAATGGCGCGTGCTCCCACGAACGCGCCCCTCACGAGGCACACGTCAACGAGCGCCATCTCCGCGCGCTGGATTCCCTCCGTCGTGATGTCGATGATCTTCGCCTGCCACGTCACCTCGGCCGCATCGGCATGGCCGCTCGCCACGGCTCCCGCAGCGAAGCCGGCGACAGTGGCCTCTGTCTGGATTGGGAAGACGTTGTTGGTGCCGACCGCCAGCGGCACTAGCGGTGCTTCGCGCCAACCCGTCGCGACATCACGCTGGGTGCCATCGCCGCCGAGCGCAACGATGGCCCCCACGCCCTCGTCACGAAACTGCGCGGCGGCCAGCTGCGAGTCACGCCCGGTGTGCCAGCCGTGCGGTTCGGCCACCTCCACCGATCCGGGCACTTCCCATCCCGCCAGCGCACGTTCCCCCAGCCGTGCCCGGTCGCCACTGATCAGCACACGCTCGGCGCCGCCCTCGATCGCACCCACCACGGCGCGCCGTATCGCGCCGATCTTGACGGCGTCTGATATCGGGGTTGCCCCCGAGGTCAACCGCCTGATGTCTTTGCCGGCGAGCGGGTTGGCGACGATTCCGACTGCTGGGCCTGCCGCCGAGTCGGCAGCTTGGCTCACGCCGCCGCTAGGGCCCGGATCCGTTCGCCGATCATCTCGGCGTTGGGAACCCATTCCTTCTCGAGCACGGGGCTGAACGGCACCGGGCTGAATGGCGCGCCGACGCGCTCGATCGGAGCATCCAGATAGTCGAAGGCTTCCTCAGCGATCTGGGAAGCGATCTCTCCGCCGAGGCCGCCGAACCGCACGGCTTCGTGCACCACGGCGACCCGGCTGGTTCGCTGCGCTGATTGGACCACAGTGTCCATGTCCAGCGGCTGGAGGCTGCGCAGATCGATGACGTCGCACTCGATGCCTTCTGCGGCCAGCGCATCTGCCGCCGACGTCGCCTCGTGCACCATGCGGCCGTAGGTCACCACCGTGACGTCGTCGCCCGGTCGCACAACTTGCGCCGTGCCCAAGGGAATCTCATACAGGTCCTCGGGAACGTCGCCCTTCAGTCCCAGCAGGCGCTTGTGCTTGACGAACACGGTGGGGTTGTCGTCGCGAATGCACGAGATGAGCAGACCCTTCGCGTCATACGGGTTCGACGGCATGACCACCTTGAGCCCCGGAATGTGGCACAGCATCGCCTCGAGGCTCTGGCTGTGCTGGGCCGCCGCTGACAGCCCAGCACCGGCGCTCGTGGTGATCGTCATCGGCAGCGTGGCCTTGCCGCCGAACATGTACTTCAGCTTTGCCGCCTGGTTCACGATCTGGTCCATGGCCACGAGCATGAAGTCCATGAACATCACGTCGACGACTGGGCGCAGGCCGCTCACTGCCGCCCCGGTGCCCAGACCCACGATGGCCTGCTCGCTGATCGGCGTGTCCACCACTCGCATGTCGCCGAAGCGCTCGTTCAGACCGCGGAACGAACCGAACACTCCCCCGGCTCGGCCCACGTCCTCGCCCGCCACAAAAACGTTCGGATCGGCGTCCATCATCTGCGCCAGCCCCTCGGTGAAGGCGGCTCCGTAGGCGATGCGGCGCGCGTCAGTGTCGGCTGGGGGTGTCATGAGGTGGCTCCTGAGTACGCGGCCGGCGTGTAGACGTCGACCAGCAGGTTGTCGGGATCGGGCAGCGGACTCTCCTCGGCGAACGCAATCGCCGCTTCGATGTCTGCCTCCGCTGCGTCATGCGCCGCTTGGGCGCCATCGGCGTCGAGCACGCCGGCGGTCGCCAGCCGATCCTCGAACAGCTCGATCGGGTCCCGTTGCTTCCACTGCTCGAGTTCGTCGTCGGAGCGGTACTTCATGCCGAGGGTCTGCACGCCATGGTGGTTGTAGAAGCGGTAGGTCTTGGCCTCGATGAACGAGGGCCCCTCGCCCCGGCGGGCCCGGCTGACGGCCTCGTTGGCTGCTTCCCACACGGCCACCACGTCCATGCCGTCCACGATCGCCCCGGGCATGCCGTAGCCGGCTGCGCGGTCCACCACGTCGGTGATGGCCATGGTGCGGTCGCGTGGCGTGAACTCGCCGTACTCGTTGTTCTCGCAGACGAACAGCACCGGCAGCGACAGCGCAGCCGCCATGTTCGCAGCTTCATGGAAGGCGCCGATGTTCGAGGCGCCGTCGCCGAAGAACACCACCGAGACTCGGTCGCTGCCCCGGTACTTGTTGGCGAACCCGGCGCCTACGGCGATCGGCACGCCGCCGCCCACGATGCCGTTCGCGCCGAGCATTCCCAAGTCGAGGTCGCAGATGTGCATGGAGCCGCCCTTGCCCCCGCAGTAGCCGGTGGCCTTGCCCATCAGCTCGGCCATCATCCCGCCGTAGTCGCCTCCCTTGGCCACCAGGTGCCCGTGGCCCCGGTGGGTCGAGCTGATCTGGTCGTCATCGTCGAGGTTGGCGCACACCCCGGCGGCTACGGCCTCCTCTCCCACGTACAGGTGCAGGAACCCAGGCAGCCGGTTCTGCTCTGCGAGCCGGCCCGCGGCTTCCTCGAAATGGCGGATCCGCACCATGCGCCGGTGCAGATCCAGCAATGTCTCTGGACTCGGATCCATGCGAACCCCCTCGTGGCACGGCTCCAGCGCGCCTCACCCTAGTTCTGGGCCTGTGCGCCGATCACGGCTGCGCTGGGCCCGCCTGTCGCCATCACGGGTTCGGCGACTCCGTGGCTGCCACAGGTGACGCGTAGGGTGGCGCAGTGGCACCCGAACCAGATGCACCTCCGACCTCTGAACCGCGTTCGATTCATCCCAGCGGCCCCGATCCCGGCATCGGGCGTGGCGGTCTGCGCTCAGCGGCCTGGTTCGACATCGAGGGCGACCCGCTCATGTCGGCGCTGTACCTCGAGCGCTACGCCAACTACGGGTTGACACGCGAGGAGCTCCAGTCGGGCAAGCCGATCATCGGCATCGCCCAGACCGGCTCAGACCTGTCGCCGTGCAACCGGCACCACCTCGAGCTGGCAAAGCGGGTGCGCGAGGGCATCCGGGAGGCCGGCGGCATCGCCTTCGAGTTCGGCGTGCATCCCATCCAGGAGACCGGCAAGCGTCCCACGGCTGCGCTCGACCGCAACCTCGCGTATCTGGGCCTTGTCGAAGTGCTGCAGGGGTACCCGCTCGACGGTGTCGTGCTCACGATCGGCTGCGACAAGACCACCCCCGCATGCCTGATGGCGGCCGCGACGGTGAACCTGCCGGCAATCGCCCTGTCGGTCGGGCCGATGCTGAACGGCTGGCACGAGGGCCGCCGGACCGGATCGGGAACCGTCGTGTGGAAGGCCCGCGAGCTGTACGCGGCCGGCGAGATCGACGATGCGGGGTTCATCGACTTGGTCGCGTCCTCGGCTCCGTCAGTCGGCTACTGCTCCACTATGGGCACCGCCACCACCATGAACTCGCTGGCCGAAGCCTTGGGCATGCAGCTGCCGGGCTCCGCTGCGATTCCCGCCCCCTACAGGGAGCGAGCGCAGGTGGCGTACCGCACCGGGCTGCGCATCGTCGGGATGGTGCGGGAAGACCTTCGACCCTCCGACATCATGACCCGCGAGGCGTTCGAGAACGCCATCGTGGTCAACTCCGCTATCGGCGGGTCCACCAACGCCCCCATCCACCTGAATGCGATCGCCGCTCACCTGGGCGTGCCGCTCGACAACGACGACTGGCAGAAGCATGGCTACGCGGTTCCGCTGCTGGTGAACCTGATGCCTGCCGGGGAGTATCTCGGCGAGGACTACCACCACGCCGGCGGTGTGCCAGCCGTTGTCGGCGAGCTGATGCGAGCCGGATTGCTGCCTCACCCTGAGGCGCTGACGGCCAACGGCCGCAGCATCGGGGACAACTGTGCCGATGCCGAGATCATGGACACCGACGTGATCCGTGCAGCCGGCGAGCCGCTGCTGGCCGATGCGGGCTTCATCAACCTGTCGGGAAACCTTTTCGACAGCGCCATCATGAAGACCAGCGTCATCTCCGACGAGTTCCGCCAGCGCTACCTGTCCGATCCCGATGACCCTGACGCATTCGAGGGCCGTGCCATCGTCTTCGACGGGCCGGAGGAATACCGGGCGCGCATCGACGACCCTGAGCTCGACATCGACGAGCACTGCATGCTGTTCGTGCGCGGGACGGGCCCAGTGGGCTATCCCGGCGGCGCCGAAGTGGTCAACATGCAGCCGCCGGCGGCACTGCTGGTGCGGGGCGTCCACTCGCTGCCGTGCATCGGCGACGGTCGCCAGTCGGGCACCTCGGGGTCGCCCTCGATCCTGAACGCAGCCCCCGAGGCAGCCGTGGGCGGCGGCCTGGCGCTGCTGCGCACCGGCGACCGTGTCCGGATCGATCTGCGGCGCGGCAGCGCCGACATGCTGGTGGCCGACGATGAGCTGGCTCGCCGACGTGCTGAGCTGGACGACGCCGGCGGCTATCCGGTGCCCCCGTCGCACACCCCTTGGCAGGAGATCCAGCGATCGATCGTCACCCAATTCGACGAGGGCATGGTGCTGCGTCCGGCGGTCAAATACCGGGACACTGCTCGGACCCATGGCACACCCCGGCACAACCATTAACAGCCGGTTGACGGCGCTCAACGAGCCCCGGACACCTCAGCGATGATCTGGGCACTGCTGGCGCTGCTGGCAGGTCTCGTGCTGCTAGTGGTGGCCGGAGACCACTTCGTCGCGGGAGCGTCGCGCCTTGCGACCGCGCTGCGCATGCGCCCCGCAGTCATCGGCGCTGTGGTGCTGGGCTTCGGCACATCCGCTCCCGAGATGGTCGTGTCCGCGCTGGCGTCGATCAATGACAACCCGGCGCTGGGTGTGGGCAACATCGTGGGCTCGAACGTGGCGAACCTGAGCCTCGGACTCGGTTTGGCGGCGTTGCTGATGCCGATCCCGTTCTCCAACATCGCGCTGCGCCGAGACGTCCCATGGTCGGTAGCGACCGCCGCCGTCTTCGCCGTGCTGGTGATGGATGACCATCTCAGCCGCCTCGAAGGCGGGTTGCTGGCGGCGCTGATGGCGATCACGCTGGTCTGGCTCATCCGCACGTCGCGTGATGACGAGCGGCTGCCCGATGCAGGCGGCGCTCCCGGCACGACGGCACGTGATGCCGGGGCCGCATGGCGCAATCTGGTGCGAGCGGTCCTGGGCCTGTGCGGCGTGATCCTCGGCGCTCAGCTCGCCGTGGAAGGTGCCATCGCCCTGGCCAAGCACTGGAATCTGAGCGGCGGCTTCATCGGCTTCTCGATCGTGGCCCTCGGCACGTCGCTGCCGGAGGTGGCAACAGTGGTAGCCGCCGCCCGCAAGGGCCACACCGAGCTGATCGTCGGGAACCTGTTCGGCTCCAACGTCTTCAACAGTCTCGCTGTGGGCGGGGCTATGGGCCTCGTGGGAGCCGGTGCCATCGACGACCCGTCGCTGACCGGCCTCGGCATCGGGGCGATGATGGCGGTGGTGCTGCTGGCCTACCTGGGCGCCTTGGTGGGCAAACGTGCCGGGCGCATCGACGGCGTCGCCCTGCTCGCCATCTACGTCGCCACCATGATCCTGCTCGGCACAAGCTGAGCCAACCACGAGCCGATCTGCAGACCGGTCCGCCGGACCCGTGTGAGACTGGCAGCTATGCATCTGCAGGGTCGGTTCTTGGGCGACCGATCTCGGTCGCGTCGATCGCGGCGTGCAATGGCTCTCGCAGTGGCAGCCGCCGCCCTGGCTGCCTCGTCGACCCTCGCGGGAATTCCGGCCGCACATGCCCAGTCGTCACCCATTTCAGCTGACGTCACCCGGTACGCTGGCGAAGACCGCTACGCCACATCACTGGCCGTCGCGCAGACCCTTCTGGTTGAACGCGAAGGCGCCTTGGAATGGGCGGTCATAGTGTCAGGGCACAGTTGGCCCGATGCCGTCGTGGCCGCGTCGTTGGCCGGTGCTCTCGACGCGCCGGTTCTGCTCTCGCCCCCCGACGAACTGCTCGAAGAAGCCTCCGATTTTCTCTGGATGGCGGAGATCTCGAAGATCCTCGTGGTGGGGTCGCCGGAATTGCCGGGAATCAGCAACGACGTCGTCGCGGAACTGGTGTCAGGCGGCTACACCGTCGAGCGGGTGGTCGGCAGCGATCGCAGCGAGACAAGCGTCGCTGTCGCCGAGCGGCTGGGCGAGATCCTGCGAGATCGTTCGGGCACGACGGCAAGCGTCGGGGCGATGCCGGGGTTCGGCTCCACGGCGATCGTGGCGAGCAGCGAGGTGTTTGCCGACGCACTGGTCTCGGGCCCGGTGAGCGCCTACGGGGAGCATCCGGTGCTGCTGACAGCGCCGCAGCATCTCGACACCGACGTGGCCGACTATCTGGTCGACGCCGGCGTCGAGCACGTCGTGCTGATGGGCGGCACCGCAGCGCTGGGACGCCGGGTGGAACGGGCTTTGGACGACCTTGGACTCGACGTGACCCGGCTGGCGGGTGCAACGAGATTCGATACCGCAGTCCTGTTGGCCGAACTCGCGCACGAGCGTTACGTCGACGCAGGCGGCCGCGCTTGTTTCACAGACACGGAAATCGGTCTGGCACGGGCACGTGTGCCATTCGATTCATTCAGTGCTGGCCCCTTGTTGGCCCACCGGTGCGCGTCGTTGGTGTTGACCGATCCGCTCACGACAGACTCCGCGACTCAGAGTTACCTGGACACCGCTGCCGACACAGCAGCGGTCTCAAACGCCGGTGCCCTCCAGATCCACGTCTTCGGCGGCCAGGCGGCGGTCTCGGCCAGCGTCGTCCGCGCGTACTTCGGCGGGTCGACGCCGACAGGGCAGCAAGCCGGGCTCTCTCCATCGGGATGCGGGAGCGACCACTTGGACCGAATCGACCTGGAAGTCACCGACCTCATCTTCCACGTCTCGTGGAATCGTGATTGCAGCCGGATGGTCTGGACCAACACCGACCGCGAACTATGGGTCGCGAACGGTGACGGAACCGAGGCCAGGCAATTGCCGGGCGAATTCTCCAAACCGGGGTGGCCGACCTTGTCGCCCGACAGCACTCGCGTTGCATTCACAGCGGTGGTCGGGGTTGGCTCTGATGCGCAGTGGTACATCGTCGTGGCCAACACCGACGGCAGCGGAACCGTACTGACGATCCCGCATGCCTTTGCGACTGGCGGCCCGTCGTGGTCGCCCGACGGCACCCGGCTCGCCATCACCCGTTCAGTCGAGATCCCCGACACGACGAGCGACCGACGCATGTTCGATCGTTTCCTCGTCATCGTCGACGTCGAAACCGGACAGGAAACCCCGTTGCTCCAAGGAGGAGCCCACGAGGTGGCACCGGCATGGTCGCCCGATGGCAGCCAGATCGCCTACGGCTCTGGCGACGGCTCTCACGGCTCGATCTGGGTCATGGAGGCGGACGGCACTGAGCGCCGGTACTTGACCGCCGCAGACTCCCCGCGTGGTGCCAACTGGTCGCCCGATGGCACGCGTCTTGCTGCATATCGGAACCTCCGGGGACACGGCAACGATTTCGGAGAGAACGGGATCGTCGTCGTCGACCTGGTAGGTCTCGGCGAACAGCTCTTGCCTCTCGACGATGCCCTGCTGCGCGAGCGCTTCTTTCCCAACAGGGCACCCCAGTGGTCGCCTGACGGGCGTCGGCTGATCTTTCACAACGCTGGCGAGTACCCGTGGCGCTACCAGCTTCCCGCGGAGAACTGGATGCAGCTGATGGCGGCGCCACAGCAGGCGTCGACGTTCGTCACCACCTGCAAGCCACGTTCGGGCACAGAACGGCACACCGTGGGATTCCCGCTGCCCACCTGGGCGAGGTCGTCGACGGGTGTGCTTCGGGTCGCTCTGCTGTTTGTCGACTTTCCGGACGCGGTAGCGAACCGCAGCACATGGACTGAGACCTCCCCGTCAACGCACCACATCGAGAGCTACCTCGAGACGATGAGCTACCGCCAGCTCGACGTCGAGCTCGTACGGCACGACACGTGGCTGCGCGCTGAGCATGCCCATACCCACTATCTCGGCGATTCCCAGTGGGGGGAACTCCTGTGGCAGCCGATCGGCGAGCACGCTGTCGAGCTGGCTGACCGCGACGGGTTCGACTTCTCCGGCATCGATGTCGTCATGACGATCATGCCGAGCAGCCACTTCGGCGGCGGGGGCAACGAAGGCGACAACGTGTCTGCCGACGGCAACACCATGCGCTCCATCCGGATCAACCACAGACCGGAGGGCGCGGGGCGTCCCGGCTACGAGCCGTCTACCAGCGTTACGGTCTGGGGCCCCACGGCGGCCCACGAGATCCTGCACAGTCTCGGTCTGCTCGACTTGCGCTGGAATCACCTCGTGGGGTTCATTCTGTGGCCGATCGGTCATCCGAACGCTCCCCCGCCCGTTCCTGAGGGGGACAGTTGGGCCACGGTCTCATTCGGGTCGATGGATCTGAACGGTCGCGCTCAGGTGACGGGGCTTGGCCTTCGCGACGAACGTCCGGAGATGCTCGCATGGAGTCGCTGGCAGCTCGGTTGGCTCGACTCAACTCAGGTCGAGTGCATCCGCGGCCCTGCTGCTGACGTCCAGCTCTCGCCAATAGCGGACCCGGGCGCTGGTACCGCGATGGCAGCCGTACAGATATCCGCTCACGGCGTGATCGTCGTCGAGAGCCGGCGGTTGCTGGGCTTCGACACGCCCTCGGATTTCTTCTACGACAGCGTCGCGGCCGGCGTCCTCGACCAGAGCTATCTGAACGAAGGCGTCCTCGTCTATACGGTCAACACCCAGCTCTCAGACCACCCGGCCTCGCTTGCGCACGATGACGGGCGCGGCAACCTCTCCAGGTTCCCGTTGCTGGATGTCGGCGAGTCGGTGAGAGTGGCCGGCTACACCATCACCGTCGTCGCGGACACGGGTTCACAGCACCGGGTCTCGATCCGCAAGAACGACTGAGAACCCGACTCAGAGCAGGTCTCAGCGCGGCTGGTTCCCCGGTAGCGAGGGGTCGCGCTGCCAGATCCACAGCAGCACGATGCCTATCGCCGACAGCGTGGCCGACGCATAGAAGGCACCGACTGTTGCGCCGACGAGCCACGCAGTCACGCCGAGGATCGGCCCGCCGATCCCCGCCGACAGCTCGAAGAACATGGTGAAGGTGCTCACGGCGCGGGCGCGTTCGTTGGGCGGCACACCGTCAACGGCCGCCAGCATCAACGATGGGTACAGCAGAGATCCGCCGAGCGCCATGATCACCACACCCGCGTAGAGGCCGAGCGGTGTCACGAAGGTGCCCATCACCACCATGCCGGCTGATGCGCCGATGAGCGCAAGGGTTGCCGTGCGCTTGGTGCCCATGGTGTCGGGCAGTTTCCGCCCGACGACTCGCAGCACCAGCACGAGCAGCCCGTACACCGCGAACACCGGGCCGATGTCGCCGAGGTCGCGCTCGGTGGCGAGCTTGGGAAGGAAGCCGTACAACGCCGGGAAGATGATGATGCCCATGGCGAGGATGGTCCCCGGCCATAGTGCCGACCTGTAGAAGATCCGGCCGGCGTTCGAGGTCGTCTTCGCGCTCTGCTCTGCGTGCTCGCTGGCAGCCAGCGGCTGCGGGTTGCCGCCGTCCCGCTGGGCGACGAGCTCGAATACCAGCGGGCGCGCCGCCTGCACGAGGCGAGCCTGCGCGCTTCCGAGAGGGCGTTGCGGCACACCGTTCGCACGATCAGCGGCAACTGGTGGAGCGGGGGCTGCCAAGCCCGGCACATCGGGGGGCAGCCAGATGCCAACGAGCGCTGCGCCGGCCATCAGCAAGCCCGCAGCAACGAAGGCGGTGTCGAAACCGTCGAGCGGGAGCGACGAGTCTCCCCAGGCTTTCGTGGCCTCGCCCATCCAGGGCCCGAGGGCCATGCCGAGATAGATGGAGACCGAGAACCAATTCAGGGCCTCGCCCCGGCGATCTTCGGGGGCCAAGTCGCTCACCATCGCTGCGCTGCCGACGAAGAAGGCGCCCTGGAACCCCCCGATCAGCAGCCTCATGACCAGGATGACTGCGTACGTGTCAGCCCAGACATGGCCGAAAATGGTCAGGGCGGTCAGGAAACAGCCCGACACCACGAGAAACCGGCGTCCCCGCTCGTCGCCGAGCCGGCCGATGGCCGGCCGAGCTGCGATGGCGGTGACCGCAAAGACGCTGATGGCGAACCCCACCGCAACGTCTCCGCCACCGGTCTGCTCGGTGACCAGCCGCGAGATCAGGGGCAGGAGCGCCGAGAACGACACTGCCGAGAGCAGCGCGCTGAGGTTCAGGACGAGGAACGGAACGCTGAACAGGCGCGACGGCTCGCCAAGGGGCGGCGCAGCGACTGGCGTCGCCGGGATCGTCGTCTGGGACATAGGGCGATGGCCTCGTTCACGCTCTGCCCGGAATTCAATGCGGGCGAGCGGGTTCCGGTACGCCATGCTAGGGGTGATGCCCCAGACGCCGCCGGGAGATTTCGGCCGATGAGCGACGTGCCGACCGTCGTGCGCGGGGCCTGCCATCACGACTGCCCTGACACGTGCGCCTGGGAGGTGACGGTCCGCGAGGGCGTGGCAGTAAATCTGCGAGGCGATCCGTCCCACCCGTTCACCGACGGCCAGCTCTGCCCCAAGGTGAATCCCTTCCTCGACCGCGTCTATCACCCCGACCGGCTGCTGCGGCCGCTCCGGCGAACCGGGCCCAAGGGCGAGGGCCGGTTCGAGCCGATCGGCTGGGATGCCGCGATCGCTGAGATCGCCGAGCGGATCGGCACTGCCGTCTCGCAGCGCGGCGGTGAGACGGTGCTGCCGTACTCGCTCGACGGCACTCAGGGGCTCGTGCAGAAAGGTGTGCTGGCCGATCGGTTCTTCGCAGCGCTCGGGGCTACGCAGCTGAACCGGCACATCTGCGGTGTGACCGCCTGGCATGGCGCCGCCGACGTGCTCGGCATGCCGCTCGGAGCGGACCCCACCGAGATTGCGAGCGCCCGCACCATCGTGCTGTGGGGCACCAACACACTGCTCACCAACCGCCACCTGTGGCCCTATGTGGAGGAGGCGCATCGCAACGGCGCCAGCGTCATCGTCGTCGACCCGGTCTCGACAATGACTGCTCGACGGTCCGACTGGCATGTCCAGCCGCGCCCCGGCACCGACGTCGCGCTCGTGCTGGGAATCATCGGAGTGCTGGACCGCGATGACCTCATCGACCCCGAACGTCTGAGCGCAACAACGTCGGGCTGGCCCGAACTGCGAGCCGAAGCGAGAGCGCTCGGCCTCGACGGTGCCACTTCGATCACCGGTATCGAGAGCGCCGACATCGTCTCGCTGGCCCATCGCATCGCACATCACCAACCCGCGGTGTTGCGTGCGCTCATCGGTATGGAACACCGCGAGCACGGCCAGGACATCCACCGAGCCGTTGCAGCCCTGGCCGCCGTGTCGGGCTCGGGGTACATGCGCTCCACGCAGGTCTATTTCGACACGGCGCTCGCGGACATCGTGCCACCGCCGGGGCCGCAGCGTGTCGTCAACATGTCGGCCCTCGGCGAGGTGCTCACCGACCCCGACCTGGAGCCGCCGGTCACGGTGCTGATGAACTACGGCTGCAACCCTGCTGCCATCACGCCGGACCAGAACCGGGTGGTCGCCGGTCTTGAACGCGACGACCTGTTCACGGTGGTGATCGAGCAGTTCATGACCGACACGGCTCGCTATGCCGACATCGTGCTGCCTACCACCACCCAGATCGAGCATCTCGACCTGATGAACGCGTGGGGCCACCTCTACGTGTCGCTGAACCTGCCGGCGATCGAGCCGCTCGGCGAGTGCATGCCGAACACCGAGATCTTCCGCCGGCTGGCCAGCGCACTGTCGCTCGACGCATCCGGACTTGCCGACAGCGATGAGCAGATAGCGCGAGACTTGCTGGCGAGCGGTCACCCCTGGCTCGACGGCATCACCTACGAACGGCTCCAGCGCGACGGCTGGGCACGGCTGGCAGTGCCTCCGGGTTGGTCGGCGCTCGAAGAGCGGGAGGTTCCCCTTCCGCCGTCCTCGGATGGTGGTGGGCTCGGGATCGCCCGCAAACGTCAGCTCGGCCCGATGCGGCTCGGAGCTTTGCAGTACCGGCCCGCCACTGAGTCCGCCAACGGCAGTGCCGAACTCGCAGAGCGCTACCCGCTCGCGCTCATGTCGCTCAAGCAGCACCAGCGATTCCTCAACAGCCACTACGGCGGGTTCGAGCACCACCTGCCCGATCCGCCTCAACCGCAGCTCGAGATCCGGCCGCATTTCACGACACCCTCGTCGAGGTGGAGCCTGCCCCGGGCACACGGCAAACAGCCGATGGCCCATCGTCGTAGCCTGCAACGGCGATGAACGTCGCTGAGCTGCTCGAGCGATTCCCTCGCGACGACGCCGTCGTGCTTGTCGATCGCTCAGCCACGCCGCCCGAGCAGGTCACCGCATCTGCCCTGCGCGAACGGGCGCTGCGCTGCGGGACAGGTCTCGCCGCCCGCGGCCTGGCACCGTTTACCCGCATCGGCTTGCTCGCTGCGAACTGCGGCCAGTACTACGACGTGATGTTCGGAGCACCTGCGGCGGGGCTGGTGTTCGTGCCGCTCAACACCCGGCTTCCCGCCGAGACGCAGGCGTACATCCTCGAGGACGCCCACGTGCAGCTCGTTATCTCCGATGCTGAGCACGCGCCGCTGGTGCCGCCGGACATGCCGCACATCGTCATCGGCACCGCCGAATGGGACGACTTGGTGGCTCATGAGCCGCTGAGCGAAGCAGCCGCCGTTGACGACAACGACATCGCGGTGCAGATCTACACCTCGGGTTCGACAGGGCGGCCCAAGGGCGTGCTGCTGACCCACCGCAACGTCACCTTTACCGTCCTTGAATACGGCGCGGCAATGCCAGGCGAGGTGATGCTGGTCTCGGCCCCGCTGTACCACAAGAACGCCTCGATGTCGTCCAAGCTGGCGTTCGCGAACGGGGGCACCGTGGTGCTCCTTGGCGGATTCACCGCTTCGGGCTACATCGAGGCGATCACCGAGCACCGTGTGACGATGTGCTCGGGCGTGCCGACGATGTTCGCTCTGGTCACGGCCGAGATCGCCTCCCGCGTCGCAGCAAGCCATGAGATTCCCGACCTGTCCTCGGTGCAGCGTGCCTTCATCGGCTCAGCACCGCTCACCGAGGCCCTCTACGACGACGTGCAGCGGCTGCTCCCTCAGGCCGTCGTCTCCAACGGTTACGGCACCACCGAAGCGGTGCTGGAATTCGGACCCCACCCCGAGGGCAAGCCGAGGCCCAAGATCTCCGTGGGTCATCAGCACCCGAAAGTGGAGCTGCGGCTGGTCGACCCCGACACCGGCGAGGACTCCGACGCCGGCGAGCTGTGGGTGCGCTCGCCCGGCGTCATGACCGGCTACCACAACCTGCCCGACGTCACGGCCGAGCGCCTCACCGACGGCTGGTACCACACGGGCGACCTCATGACCCGCGACGAAGACGGCTGGTACTACTTCGTGGGCCGTGTGGACGACATGTTCGTGTGCGCCGGCGAGAACATCTACCCCGACGCCGTCGAGCAGATGCTCGAAAAGCACCCTGGAGTGCACCAGGCCGTGGTGGTGCCGGTGCCCGACGAGCTGAAGGGCCAGCTGCCGGCTGCCTTCGTGCGTGCCGAGCCCGGCCACTCGCTCACGGCCGACGAGGTCAAGCAGCACGCGCTCGCCAATGGCCCTGCTTATGCGCACCCTCGCCACGTCTGGATCGTCGACGAGATCCCGCTGGCCTCGACGGCGAAGATCGACCGCAACGGTCTCGTCGCCCGCGCCAGTGAGCTGGTGAAAGCTGACTCCCCCTGAACAGCGACCACAGCGCCACGGATGGCTCAGCGGACGACGTCGCGCCGCCCCGCACACCGGAGCATCGCCCCGTGCCATCGGGCCTGACTTCGAGGCCTCGCACGCTGGGTCGCAGTGCTCTACGGCTCGCAAAGGAGACTCGACAGGATTGGGCTCAGCACCGCATCGCCGGACTCTCTGCAGAGATCGCGTTCTTCGCCCTCTTAGGACTGTTCCCGGCGGTCATCGTCTTCGCTGCGCTGCTGGGCTCACTCGATGTCTTGATCGGCCAGAGCGCGGCATCCGGCACTGAGGATTGGCTGCTCGGGCAGATCAGCAACACGTTCGGCGACCAGAACACTCTTGACGCCACCGTCGCGGACCTGTTTGACCGCTCCGATGCTCGCGTGGTCACCGTCGGCATTGCCGTCGCCGCCTATGCCGCGTCGAGAGGCTTCATCGCTGTGGTGCGTGCGCTGAACGTCTGCCGCGGGCACCAGGGCACTCGCAGCTGGCTGTCAACCCGGCTGGTGGGATTCGCCCTGACGTTGTTCACCCTGATGGTGGCCGTGGCAGTGGCAGCCATGGTGGTCATCGGGCCGCTGTTCGGCAGCGGTTCCGAGCTGGCGGATCGACTGGGTGCGGGGAGCTCATTCAGCACGGCATGGGACTGGCTTCGCTGGCCGCTCGTCGTCATCGCCGTGGTCGCCTGGGCGGCCACTGTGTACCGGATCGCGCCGCTCCACAAGCTGCGATGGCGGCGTGAAGTTCCCGGCGCGCTGCTGGCGACCGCATGGTGGCTCGCTGTCTCGGGAGGCTTCGGCGCCTACCTCAGCCTGGCGTCAGGCGGCGTCAACGCGATCTTCGGCTTGCTGGGAGGCGCCATCAGCCTGCTGCTGTGGCTCTACCTGCTCGCAATGGGATTGCTCGCCGGCGCCGAGCTGAACAGCCTCCTCGACCGCCACCGCCCGCTTCGTAGCCTCAGAGCATGCCCGTCTACCGAGACTTCTCAGGACTGACGATTGCAGAGGCACTGGATCAGCTGGCTGACCAGAAGGACCAGCCTGAAGTAAGGCATTTGACCCTGTACGAGATCCGGCTGGTGCGCGCCGCTGCGGAACTCCTGCGCGAGCGTGATGACCGAACACCAGTGCCCATCGAGTGACTCTGCGGCTGTCCCGGGTTGATCGCGAGGGCGTAGGCGGAGTCACCTGCCGCGTGTAGCCCGCGGCGTCCGGGCCTCTACAAGCAGGCACCCGGTTGCGGGTTGCCCCGCGGCCCTCAGCGTGGGGGCGCTCGCGGGCCAGTTCGGCCGTCAGTGTGTTGGCCGCTGGTGTTGTCAGCCGGCGTGCCAGGTGGTTGTAGTTCGTAGTAGCCGGGGTTGGCCGGCTGGCCGTGTCTGGTGGTGTGACCGGGGTGCCATCGAGCAATGAAGCCGTGTTGGTGGATCTTGTCGTTGAGGTGTTTCTGACTCTTCGCGACAGTTTGCCGGTTGTTTCAAGCAGCATCGGCGTGCTGGCGGTGGTGTCTGGTTGGTCATGGTAGTGGTCGGTGT
>NZ_JAPYOK010000035.1:0-23499 GCF_028283155.1 Candidatus Poriferisodalis multihospitum
GCACCTCCACCAGATCGTCGGTTCGGCAAGCAGCCCGCATCACAGCGGACCCGACCCGACGACTGGTGGACGGTCGCCTATCGGCGCGGCCTCTTAGTGATGAGCACATCGCCAGGCCGCAGGCCGAATCGCGCCACTTCATGTGCAGTCGCGGTTGCAGTCATGAAGTCGCCGACATCTGCGCGAATTCGCTCGCTGTAGTACACGTCGGTGTAGTTGCAGAGTCGGACAGGAATCTCGTCGGCGTTGGACTTCTTGTCGACGCTGCTGGTCCGGTACGAAGCCAACCACCTCAGAGGCATAGGGCACCAATGCGCTGGCAGGTCCCCCAGCCACTCGATCCCAGAATCGCAATAGCTCGGGTATCGCTGTGTCATGCCGTGACCTCGGCAAGCAGCTGAGCGATTTCGGTCTCGAGACCCTTGAGGTCAGCTTCGATGACTTCGAGAGGACGGGGTGGCTCGTAAACATAGAAATGGCGGTTGAAGGGGATCTCATAGCCGATCTTCGTCTTGTCGTCGTCGACCCATGCATCGGGGACGTGCGGCAGGACCTCGCGCTCCATGAAGGCGGCGACGTCCTCGCCAAAGGGCACGTTCTCGGTGTCACGCAGGCCGGTATCGGGCTCATGCTTGCCATTGCGCCCCTCGCACGGAGCTGCGTCAGGGTCGAGTTCGCCGAGTGCGGCGAGCACGGCTTTGCGTTCAGGCGCAAGCAGCTTGAGACCGCGGCCTTCGGCAGCGGCTCTCAGCCTCGCAGTGAACACCTCACGGTCCTTGATGATCTCCCCGCCGGTGACCTCGGCCAGTGTTTCGAGTGCATCACGGATGGCCTGCTGGCGGGCCTGGCCCTCGGCCACCTCCGCATCGTGGGCTGCCCCGGCACTCTTCTTGCTCTTGGCGAGATTGATGTACGTCGTCTGGTCCTTAACGCGTGCAATGCGCTCGGGAACGGCGGCGAAGTTGAGCCGCAAGGGGCGTTCGACGGTGATCTTGCGGTAACCGAAGTCGTCGTTGTCGAACACCTTGCTGACCACCCGGGATCGGGTGCGCGGCTCGTGGGTGATGGGATCCTCGTCAGTGATGTCGCGTGTCTCCCCGTCGGTGAAGTTGCCGTGGATGCGAGTCAGATCGGCAATCTGGGAGGAGGACAGCTCATTGCGCTTGTCGCCGAGGCTGCGGCGCATCTTCTCGTAGAACTCGCGGGCGTCGATCAGCTGCACCTTGCCTCGGCGACGCTCCTCTTTACGGTTCGTGAGAATCCAGATGTAGGTGGAGATGCCGGTGTTGTAGAAGAGCTGGTCCGGCAGGGCGATGATGGCCTCGAGCCAGTCGTTCTCGATGATCCACTTGCGGATGTTGCTCGCGCCCTGACCCGCATCGCCAGTGAAGAGCGGCGAGCCGTTGAACACGATCGCTATGCGGCTGCCGCCCGTGCCGTCGACAGCAACGGGTTGCATCTTCGACAGCATGTGCTGGAGGAACAGTAGCGAGCCGTCGTCGATCCGCGGCAGGCCGGCGCCGAATCGTCCCTGGTGGCCGAACGTGTCGCGCTCGGCTTCGATCGCCTGGCGCTGCTGCTTCCACTCAACTCCGAACGGCGGGTTTGCCAGCATGTAGTCGAAGGTCCACGGGGTGTCGTCGGCACGGCGCTTGTAGCCGTCTTTGGTGAACGAATCGCCCAGGACGATGCGGTCCGCCACGTCGCCCTTGATGAGCATGTCCGATTGGCAGACCGCCCACGATTCGTCGTTGATGTCCTGACCGAACAGGTGCGGCTTGGTGTCGGCATTGTGGTCGCGCAGGAATCGCTCTGCGACGGTCAGCATGCCGCCGGTGCCACACGCCGGGTCGTAGATGGTCTTGACGACGTGGGGCTTGCCGAGGTCTGCTTCGGGCGAGAGCAGCAGGCTCACCATGAGACGGATCACCTCACGGGGCGTGAAGTGCTCCCCGGCTTCCTCGTTCGACTGCTCGGCACCGATGCGGATCAGTTCCTCGAACACGTACCCCATCTGCATGTTGTCGACGCGCTGCGGGGAGAGGTCGAGGCCGTCGAAGCGTTGCACCACTTGGAACAGCAAGTCCTTCTCGTCCATGCGGCCGATCTGGGTGTCGAAGTCGAAGCGCTCCATGACGTCGCGCACGTTGGGCGAGTACGCATGGATGTAGGCGCTGAGGTTGGCGGCGATCTGGTTCGGGTCGTCGAGCAGCCTGGCGAAGTCGAACGGGGACGTGTTGTAGAAGGGCCGCTGCGCTGCGTCGGTGAGCAATTGGTGGCGCACGTTCTCGGACTGCTTGGCGTGCAGCCGCTCGGCCGCCAGCACGTCCTCCTTGGTGTCGGCCAGCACGCAGTCGAACCGCCGCAGCACGGTGAGCGGCAGGATCACCTTGCGGTATTCGTTGCGCTTGTAGGGCCCGCGCAGCAGGTTGCAGATGCTCCAGATGAAGTTCGCCAGCTCACTGTGCGTCTGAGCGTTCACGCAGTCCCCTCTCGTGCCTGTTTGCTGGCAGGCCGGCGTCGCCACAGGCAGCGGCTCCGCCGAACGATACGCCGACGACGAGGGGCGGTTGGGGCCATCGGCGTATTCAGGTGCCTACCAGCGGCGGGCCGTCTGACCCGCGGAGTGCCGCCGCCCGGCGATGGCATTCCCTTCGCACGGTGGCGTCCATTCTGAAGCACCGTTCTGGCGAGGTCCGGTGGGCTGGCAAGGACCGCTGCGCAACTGTCGGTTGCGTGCCTCCATTCGTGTCACAACCCCCTCGTACGGTTGTTCCATGTTCAGAGACGGCGACGGCTCCACCAGCGGGGGCAGCACTTCCAACGGGGACCCACACAACAGCGGTCAGCAAGCGGCCATTGCCCCGGCACCTGCAGTGCGCGTGCACGCTGTGGATGCGTCGAGTCTGTGCGATGCTGGGTTGCGATCGCGGCTGGGCGAGATTGGCCGGGCTGAGTCCCGGCTGGCGGCAATGAAGGCTGACGTGCTGGGCGAGCTCGCTCGCCGCCGCGGCAATGCCAATGCCGAGCACACCGCGAAGGAGACTCTGTCGGTGTCTGGGCGGGCTGCGCGCAGCGACGTCAAGGCGGCTGTCGCTATGGGTGAATTGGATGCGACACGTGAGGCGCTCGCGGACGGCCGGGTTCCTGCGGGCCACGCGCAGCTGATCGCGCGTGCCGCTGGCGACGCCCCTGTCGACGACGTGTTTCTGGCCGAGCGAGCCCAGCACGAGGGCCACGACGAGTTCCGGCGCACGGTCGCGCGACACGTGGCCGAGGTGAGCCGTGACGACGGCGCGTCGCTGCTGGAGCGGCAATGGCAGCAGCGTTCGGCGCGGGTGTTCACTAGCTGCGACAACGGCATGGTGGTCATCAACGGCCAGTTCGACCCAGTGACCGGCGCCCGGCTGGCGTCGGTGATCGCCGTAACCGAGCGGCAGCTGTACCACCACGAAGACCCCAAGTCGCGGCCCACACCGGCCCAGCGCACCGCTGACGCGATCGCCAAGCTCATCTGCGAGCCCGACGCGCAACGGCCTACGGGCACCTCGCTGCTGGTGTTCGCCGATTACGACATGGTGAACCACCGGCTCGCCGACACCCGATTCTCCGACGGCACTCCGATCCCCATCAGCGAGATCGCCCGCCTCGCCGTCGACGCGCAGATCCTGCCCGCCATCTTCGAAGACGCCACCGGCGACCTGCGCATGGGACGCAGTCGCCGCACCGCCACTGAACTCCAACGCATGGCCTTGGCGTTGCGCGACGAAGGTTGCATCGGCTGCGGGACTCACCCCGACCACTGCCGATCGCACCACATCGACTTCTGGCACCGCGGCGGTCCGACCGACTACGCCAACCTCGTGCTCGTCTGCCACGGCTGTCACGAGAAGATTCACGAAGACGGCTTCACCGTCGAGCCCCACCGCACTCGCCCTGGCCGATTCCGGCTGCAACCCCCGGACGAACCACCGGGCGACCCCGAAACAGCATCCCGAGCCCCACCGCCATGAGGACCGGACCCCCCGACCCGGCCTCAGCCGGCTGAGGAGGCAGCGCGGTCGTGCAGGCGATCAGCCAGCGAGATGATCTCATCTGCCATCGCGAGTTTGTCTCGCCATGATGCTGGGATCGCCTCGGCTCCGTAGTAGGCACCAGCGATCTGGCCATAGATAGCGCCAGTGGTGTCGGCGGGATCAAACCCGTTGCACTCCAGCAGGCTCGTGGCCAGGCACAGTGCCATCGAGGTGTCGTCGGTCCATTGACCAGGCTGGAGGCCGAACGGTCCGCCGCCGACCATGTCGTCCATGGGCTCGAACGAGCCCGGCGGTTTGAACTCCAGCGTGGTGCCCAGTGCATCGCCCGCTGCCAGACCTAGCAGGCAGCCCCGGAAGCGGTCCCGCGTGGCAACCTCACCCACGCGGCGTATCCGAGCCGGGTTCGCTCCAACTGCGCACGTATTCGCGCTGGCCCGGCATTTCCGGTGAACGTGGCGTGCGGTAGCGCTTTTCCATGCCTTCCCACCATTTCGCAATCTGGTCCAGTGCCTCGTCTCCGGTCCTGCCATGACGCACTAGCCAGCAGCCGACCACGGTGCCCGTTCGACCGACACCGCCCCAGCAATGCACATAGACGGTCTTGCCGTCAGCCATCGCTCCGTCAATGTCATCGAGGATCGCCGCCGTCTTGAGAGGGCTCTCCGGTACGTGCAAGTCGACAACGGAATGGCGAACATGCTCGAACGTCGTACCGAGCTGCCTGGCCTCGTCGGCACCTGTTTCGGCATACGGCAGCAAGCCCTCGTTGGGCTCGGTCAAGTCGATGAATCGGCCGACTCCCGCGTGCAGCAGCATTCTCAACTTGTAGCCAGCTTCACTCCGGTTCAGCGCACCGGGATACTCACCCGCCGCGAACCGGTTGGGAACAACCCAGTAGGTGTTGATCGGCAAGGGCGGTCGGCTGTCTCGATTGCTCGTGTCCACCGCTACTTCCTCGATCGTCGCTGACTTCTGTAGCTGCGAGCGAGGGCGAAGCTTGCTCGCTCGCACGAGGCAGTCGGGAAGGCGGGATTTGAACCCACGACCCCCTGCTCCCAAAGCAGGTGCGCTACCAGGCTGCGCCACTTCCCGAGTCTGAAGAGCTGACCGCCCAGCCCTCGAGTCCGAGCGTACCGGCGGGTTGTCGAGTGGCCCGGGCCGGCTGGGCTCAGTCGTCGACAGCGATGACCTGAGTTGGGCAGCTTGCGGCCGCCGTCCGCACCGCGCCGTGGTGCTCGGCGCTCGGGCTGTCTTCGAGGAGCTGTACGAGACCGTCGTTGCCCACCTCGAAGATGCCCGGAGCGATCATCTCGCACGAACCGCTGCCGATGCACTTGTCGACGTCGATGGTGATCTTCACTGTGCCTCCAGCTCGTCAGGCATCCCAGCTGCCGGCTCCCATTCTTGCGAGCCGAACGCTTGCTCCCGATGCGTCAGCGCAACGCTACGCCACGTCGCCGCAGGAACGGCACCGCTCCGGCCCGCGCCTGCACCTCCCAGCAGTCGGGCAGCGGCGACTCCTGCCCGTTACTCTCAGCGGCGGCCGCGACCGGCCAATGCGCAAGCGCTTCCCCCCTACCAGGAGGACCACTGTGAAGATCGGCGTAATGATGTTCCCCACCGACAAGGCCATCGGGCCCGTCGAGTTGGCGAAGGCTGTTGAAGAACGGGGCTTTGAGTCGCTGTGGTTCCCCGAGCACAGCCACATTCCCACGAGCCGCGAAACGCCTTGGGGCGGCAACGAGGGAGCGCCGCCGCTGCCCGAGGAGTACTGGCGCACTCACGATCAGTTCGTGTCGCTGGGCGCCGCCGCAGCGGTCACCGAGAACATCATGCTCGGCACCGGCATCACGCTTGTGGCGCAGCGCGACCCGATCTGGCTGGCCAAGGAAGCCGCCACAGTGGACCGGATCTCGAACGGCCGGTTCATCTTGGGCATCGGCTACGGCTGGAACAAGGAAGAGTTGCGGAACCACGGCGTGAAGTACACCGACCGGCGCGCGATCACCCGCGAGATGATGCTGGCGGTGCGCGAGCTGTGGACCAATGACGAGGCCGAGTTCCACGGCGATTGGGTGAACTTCGACTCGTCGTGGGCGTGGCCGAAGCCGGTGCAGGAAGGCGGCCCGAAGGTCATCCTCGGCGGTGCCGCCGGACCGAAGACCATCGCCGACATCGTCGAGTTCTGCGATGGCTGGATGCCCATCTCAGGTCGCTACGACTTCGACGTGCCGATGAAGCAGATCCGCGAGTCCGCCATTGAGGCCGGCCGCGACCCCGATGAGATCGAATTCGGCCAGTTCGGCACGCCCCCCAAGCCGGAGATCCTGGAGAGCTTGGCGGAGTCGGGCTGCACCCGCGTGGTGCTCGGGCTCCCGCCGGCCGACGCCGACACGGTGCTGCCGATCCTCGACAAGTACACGGCGCTGCTGTAGCAGCTTCACGTTCCGCCGCAGGCCTCGTGCCTGCGGGATTGCACACTGCCGGCCGCGCCAGCGGGAACAATGTGGCGGTGACTGACAGCGCGCCAGGTGTCGAACACCTCGATGTCGTCGATGAGGTGGGCCGCTACGTGCGCACCGCCCCGCGGGACGAGGTGCACGAACGAGGTGAGTGGCACCGCGTCTTCCACTGCCAGATCGTGACGCTGCGTGACGGTGTGCCGACCGCAGTGCTGCAGCAGCGTTCTCGCGCCAAGGCGGCCTTTGCAGGGCTGATCGACGTCAGTGCGGCCGGGCATCTCGCCGCCGGCGAGACACCGCTCGATGGGGTGCGGGAGCTCGAAGAAGAGCTCGGCCTGTCCCCCGCCAGCACCGACCTCGTGCCGCTCGGCGTTCGCAGGCTGGCCGATGACAGCGGCGAGGGCAGATTGAACTGCGAGCTGACCAGCGTGTACCTGCTGCGCGATGACCGCCCGCTGGCCGACTACGTGCTGGCCCGCGACGAAGTCGATGCGGTGCTCGATGTACCGATTGCCGACCTGCTGGCGCTGTTCGGCGGGGCTCCGTCGCTCGCTGTGCATGGCATCTCGTCGGCCGGTCATGCCGACGCCCGCGAGGTCATGCTCGACGTGACCCTCGACGACTTCGTGCCCGGCGCCGAATACTGGGTAGTGCTGATGGTGATGGCCCAGCGATTCCTCGCCGGCCAGGGTCCCCTCGCGGTCTAGAAGCGAGCCAACAGGGCGACGACATCGTCGCCGTAGCGCTCCAGCTTGGTCGGCCCGATGCCGGGTACAAGCAGCAGCTCGGCTCGCACTGCCGGACGGCGATGAGCTATCTCGATCAAGGTCGAATCGTGAAACACGACGAAGGCAGGCACGCCGTCGGCCTGGCTGCGTTCCCGCCTCCACTCGCGCAACGCCTCAAACACCGCCGCGTCTTGGGGATCAGTCGGAGGCTCGGGCTTCTGACGATTCGACTCGGCCGGACGGTCATGCGCCACGGCGAGTGTTGGAGCTTGCACGCCCTCCGACACAGCGGGCATCGGCGGGGCGCGTTCACCGAGTTCGGCCAGGAACGGCGAGGCGGGGTCGTCGCACACCAAGGTCACTGACTCAGAGCAGCGCGTCAGCGCGACGTGAAAGACCCGGCGCTCTTCCTCGACGTCGTGAGCGAGACGGTGCGGCATCAGGCCCGCCGAAGCCTCATAGATGATGACGTGCGGCCATTCGAGACCCTTCACCCGGTGCACCGTTGCCAGCCGGACACGATCGCCGCCCGTGCCACTCCCGCCGTCAAGCCGGCCTGCCAGCCATCCGGCGAAACCGGCCGGGTCGGGGTGCAGATGTGCCACCGAGATGAGAGCTCGCAGATCATCGCCGTGCGCAGAGCGATCCACCGAGCGCCGAGACGCATCCAGCCGGGTGTCGAGGCTGCTGCCGAGCCCCAATTCGTCTCGCACGGCTTCGAGCACGTTCTGCGTGGTGAGCCGCTCATTCGCCGTGCGCTGACGCAGCATGTCGATGTCTTCGGCGAACTCGTCGATCTTTGCTGCGGCGCGATCGTCGCTGAGACGGCCCGCCAGCGCACGCACCGCACCGACGCTGCGCTGCTCGCCGATCCACTCGATGACTCGGGGTGAGAGTCCGCGTGGCGGCCGGCGGGCCGCATCCGACAGCGCACCGCTTGGCAGTGCGTGCCGGGGCGCGACGGCCAGCTTGAGCCACGCCAACGCACCCGCGACGCCCGTGCGTTCGAGAAATCCGCTGCCCAGCGGCGCGTCAGCCGCCATGCCCATGTCGCCCAGCACGATCTGCGGCACGAGCAGCGTGCTATTGACCCGCGTCAGCACCGCAATATCGCGGGGAGGGACGCCGTCGTCAACCAGAGCCGCCACTGTCTCTCGAAGCGCAGCAGCGGTTTCCGGCCCGGCCTTGACAACGGGTGCCCGCGCGCTCCGCACGTCGCTATCCGAAGGGGGCGCACTGATCTGCTTGTCGATGCGTCGCTGGTTGTGCGACAGCAGGTTGCTGGCAGCGTCGATCACAGGCGGCGGGCAGCGGTAGTTCACGTTCAAGTGATGACGCGCTGCTCCGGGGAAGTACGTGTCGAAGTCGATGAGCCACTGAGGCGATGCGCCTGCGTAGCCGTAGATGGTCTGGTCGTCGTCGCCGACTGCGAAGACTTCGGCTCGGGGGCCCGCCAACAGCCGGATCATCAGCAGGTGGGCCGGGGTCAGGTCCTGGAACTCGTCCACGAGCATCACACCGCAGACTCGGCGTGCGGCGGCACGGGCTGCCGGGTCGGCCAGGAGGATCTCGATTGCCCGGATGACCTGCTGGTCGAAATCGACCACGCCGTCCGCCGACAGATCCTCGACGAATCGCGGCGCGACGGTTGCAAAGTCGGGCACATCGGGCTGGAAATCGCGCTCCACCTGAGCGGGATCGCGCAAGCCCAGCCGGGAAACGCCGAGTGCCTCGAGCCAGGGCGCGAGCTGGTCGGTCATCGCGCGCCGGCGACGCTTGATCAGGCCGTCAAGGCGGCTACGCACCCCCATCTCGTCGATCACGTCGACGCGACCATGCTGGGATGGGCGCGCGAAGGGTCCCGTGCCGTTGCAAATGGCGAGCGCCAAGCTGTTCAGGGTGCGAACTTCAATGCCAGGAAGATCCGAAGTGCGCTCCTGCATCTCGCGCCGGGCACGCACGTTGAATGCCACGAGACACACGGCGCCCGCCGCAATCCCGACATCGCGTACCAAGTAGCGGGCACGCTCGGTGAGCACGCGCGTCTTGCCCGAGCCCGCGGGCGCCACGATGCAGGCCGCTCCCCCGAGGTGACCGACCGCTGCGTGCTGGTCGGGCGCGAGGTTCGCCTGCGGACTTGGATACCGGACTCCCGTCAGGCTGCCGACGGCCAGATTCGCAGCGGGCACGACCGGCAAAGCGAGTTCGATCGGGCCGGCATCGAAGGCGCCGAGCGGTCCGCCGTCACACCACACCGGCCCCGCATCGGTGATCACGTCTCCCGCGCCCGGACCGTCGTCTATTGCAGAACCCGCAACCAGGTCGGGCGAAGACAGGTTGCGTCCATCCAACTCGCCTGTGCGCATGTCTCGCGCACGCGGCCTGACAGCTCGTGCGGCGCCGAGCCGCAACGCCGTCTCGACGGGCGCGAAGCGCGCCCGGCCGGGGTCTCGGGCATCCACGGCATTGGCGGTGAGCAAGTGCGTCAGCACCTCAGATCGCAGCGTCGAGCCCGGTTTCAGTTCCCACCACGGTGCATGCCAGACCGGCGACGGGTCGGGTAGATCGCCGTCGAGTTCGATGACCAGGCGGGTCCGCTGCAGCCATGCGTCACGCAGACGACGGCCTACCTCTGCGCTGAAACCGTCAGCGCTGACCTGCAGACGCTCACAGCCGGCCCACACCGACGGCACCGGATCGCCGGGCCGCACCAGCACGCTGCGCCCCAGCTCGGGCGGGCCCGCTAGAGCGTCCGCACTCGTGCTCATGAACGCGTCCAGGCCAGCGTGCTGCTCGGGTCGACGTGACTCATCTCGGCGTGACCCACCAAGGCTGTGCTCGGCAGCGCTCGGGCGCGCAGTTCACCACCAGCACGGCGAGCCGCGAATCGCTAGCGGCCGACGCCGATGAGGTGCATCGCCTCCGCACGAGTGGCCGTGTTGCGGAACTGGCCGCGCACCGCCGAGGTGATCGTCAGCGAGCCGGGCTTCTGCACTCCTCGCATCGACATGCACTGGTGCTCGGCCTCGACGACCACGAGGGTGCCCCTCGGCTCGAGCACCTCCATCAGCTTGTCGGCGACCTGGGTGGTGAGGCGTTCCTGCACCTGGGGGCGGCGGGCGTACGCCTCCACCAGTCGCGCCAGTTTCGACAACCCGGTGATCATGCCCCGCTCGCCGGGGATGTAGGCGACATGCGCCCGACCCACGAACGGCATCAGGTGGTGCTCGCACATCGAATAGAACGGGATGTCCCGCACCATGACCATCTCGTCATGTCCGGTCTCGAACTGCACCTTCAGGTGGTGTTCGGGATCCTCCTGCAGGCCGGCGAATACTTCGGCGTACATGCGGGCCACACGCTTGGGCGTCTTCTGCAGCCCGTCACGGTCGGGATCCTCGCCGATCGCCAGCAGGATCTCCCTCACCGCCTTCTCGATCCGGTCGGTGTCCACCTGCTGGTCGGTCACCGCGCCATTCGTGTCAGCAATCGACGACGGCTCTGCAGCGTCAGGGCCGGTCAGAGCATCGCCAGCGTCAGAAAGTGAGCCGTGCGGCATCCGCTGAACCTACCCGCATCGGCCGGTGACACCATCGCACATTTTCTTGGTCAAAGCTGGCTACAGCAGACGTGGCAACGCGATGGCGGGGGATCTGCGCGGCACGGCAACGGTCAACGGCCCTCACAAAGTGCCAACGTTAGGATCTGCGAAATGGCCCTGTTCAGCGAACTCAAGAACACGTGGCGCCGGACCAGAGATCTGGCTTCGGCCTCCTACGGAGTTCTGAAACGCGACAGGTTCCTCATGGCCTTCCCGGCACTGTCGCTGGCCACCGCGTTGATCATCGGCGTCGCCACATGGGTAACGGTATGGGTCGCTACCGACGGGCTCAGCTTCAATACGGTTGACGATCCCGGGGCGTGGGTGGCCGAGCCCCTGCTGTGGATCGGGCTCCTGGTTGCCGTTCTGCTGTGCACCTTCGCGTCGATCTTCTTCACCTCTGCGCTGACCTATGGGGCCTGGGAGCGGTTCGAGGGCAGAACACCGACCTTCGAAGGCTGCATATCTGCTGCGAGAGCCCGGCTCCACGTCATCGTGCCGTGGGCCATCCTCGCAGGGCTCGTTGGATTCATCTTCGAGTTGCTGTACCGACTTCCGAGGTTCTTCCGCCACATGGAACAGGCTGGCCGCCACATTCCCGTAGTCGGCCAGTTCGCCGCCTTCGGGGCCGCAATCGTGGCACTTGTGCTCGAGTCGATTTGGTACCTCGTCACCTACCTCGTCGTCCCGGTGCTGGTGGTAGAAGAATCCGGCCCGATCGCTTCGTGCAAGCGCTCATTCGCGCTATTCCGCAAGACATGGGGCAAGAGCCTGATCGCGCAAGTGGGCTTCGAGCTCATCGGCTTCCTCCTCCTCTTGCCAGGTCTGTTCCTCGTATTCCTCATCGTGCTCGCCGGGTTGGGAAGCCCGGTGGCGCTCGTGATCGGCATAGGCATTGGCGTGGCATGGCTGCTTGCCGTGATCGTGGCCATGTCGGCGATTGTCGGCATCTTCAAGATGGCGCTGTACCTCTACGTCACGACTGGCGAAGTACCGGGTGAGTTCGAAGGCACCGGCCTAGAGAAGGCGTTCACCAACAAGAAGGCCCTCAAAGAGGAACGAAAGGCTCGCAAGCGATCAGGGAAGCCCCAACCCGCCGCTACTGGACTGCTCCGGCCCTACAGCAATCGGTGACGGCCCCGACACGACTGACTGCAGGACGGAACTCCGATATGCGCCCCCGGCAGGACTCGAACCTGCAACCGGCGGGATAGAAGCCCGCTGCGCTGTCCAGTTGCGCCACGGGGGCTCTGGCCACGATGACCTAGGGCCATCCTGCCATCGAACCGGCGATGGTCCAAGGGTTCTGCGGCCCAGCGAGGATCTTGTAGGTACATTCGGGCATCCGACCATCGCATCGCACCCACGCTCGGAGGAGACCGAACATGACCGCCGACGGCTCCGGCTTCCGCTTCGACACGAACGATCTCCGGTGGATCCACTATGAGGGCAGTCCGCGGTTCGACTACCCGATCGACTACGACATCGCAGTGCTCGGCCACCAAGAGGATGCCGGACGGCTCGACCTTCTGATTCGCTGGGCACCGGATGCCTACTGCCACTTCCACCGCCACGTGGCGACGACCACCTCGCTGGTGCTCGAGGGAGAGCATCACGTCATCGACATCGACGACGACGGCAACGAAGTGCACCACGATGTCCGGCCGGCCGGTACCTACTGCAGCGGCCCAGGCGGCGATGTCCACATGGAGCGCGGCGGCCCCGAGGGCTCACTGGTGCTGTTCTCCATGCACGAACCCGCCGGGCGCATGTTCGAGGTGCTCGACGCCGACCACAGCGTCCTGGCGGAGAACACCATCGAGTCCTTCATCGAGCAGGACCGCGAACTCGCGAATTGACAGACGGGCCTGACACAGGTTGTCGGAGCCCGATAACCGGAATGGCGCGCTAGCCCAGCGGCCAGCGCAGGATGCCCACCTCGGTGCTGCCGTCGGATTCCAGATAGTCCGGGTCAGCCGGGAAGGCGATCCGGTGCGGCCCCTCGTTGTCGTAACGGATCCGCACGTGCTCGTCGTCGTCAGGCGTGCCCCTGCCGGCGGCAGCGACCGCGTCGGCCACCGTTCCGAATCTGGCGAGTCGATGCAGCATGCCGATCGTCGGCGTCATCATCACCATGTCGCCGGTCTCGTTGCGCCGGATGGCATCCGCAGGGCGAACCCACTGGTGCTCGACCGCCTCGTCGTGATCAGGCAGCGGCACTTGGCCGTCAGGCATGGCGGTGAGGAAGAACCGCGTGTCGTAGCGGCGAGGGGAACCCAGCGGTGTCACCCAGCGGCCGATGAAATAGACGTTGTCGCCGTCGAGCAGCAGGTCTTCGCCTCGCACCGTCTCGATGAAGTCGCGCTCACCGGCATTGACCTCGTCCCGGTACTGCGAGAACCGCTCGGCCACATCGGGCGGCGAGAGATCGATGATGCCCGAGGGCAGGTCGCGGGGATCGTCCACACCGACCGGGTGGTGGTGATGGGCAAGCAAGATGCCCGCTTCCTCGAAGGTCTCCCGCAGCGCTGCAACCCAGAAGGCGATGCCGCCCCGCTCGATGCCGATCTGAAACGAAGCATCGTCATCGGTCAGGCCCGACACCGTCTCGTCAGCGATCTGGGTGGCATCTTCGGGATCGACGGCGCCGCCGGGATACACCCACATGTCACCCACGAAGATCGACCTGGAGTTGCGCTTCAGCATCAGCACATGGGGATCGTTCTCGTCGGACAGGATCATCACGGTGGCCGCATCACGCACAGTGACGGCTTCGGGGTCGTAGTCGCCCCCGCTCCCGGGTGACTTGGCGCCAACCGAGGCGCGGCGCTCCGGGGCTCCGTCGGACGCTTCAGTCATCGGCGGCCCGACAATTCAGTCAACGCTCGATCGAGTGACCGGTCGATCGACTCAGTAGTCGATGCCCGCGCAGACGAGGCATTCTTCGCCGTCGTGGCTGGCGCGAGCCGCTGCTGCGTCGTCTTCAGACTGGTATTGCGGCGTCGGGTGGCGCTCGACACGGTCGTCCTCGTAACCGCCATTACCGCTTGGCTCGGCGCTCGCCTCGGCCGATCCGTCTCCGGTCGGCACGGCGCACTCGGGCAATTCCTCGGCCTTCGTGGACGGGGCGAACACCCGGTCCTTCCAGCGGTCCGAGTCCGACCAGCGGTACGGCAGGTGCGCCATGGAACCCGGCACGCGCAAGTTCTCGAAGGCGGCCAGCGTGTCGCGCAGGATCTGTTGGTTGAGCTCCGGCTCGTGAGGACGACCCGAGGTGTGGCCCAGCGGATAGTCCAGATAGACGGATCGAGGCGGCCAGGCCGCCCGGGTGATGTCGCGTGCGCTCGACATCGACAGCGTCGGGATTCCTTCGGCCTCAATGGACCTCGCGATCAGACCCCCGGTCTGATGGCAGACAGGTCACACCGGCACGAGCAGCACCACGTCGAGCTCATCGGCCACGCAGCGCTTGGCCAGCTCCGGGATCAGCTCCTCGCGAACGCGCCGGGTGCTGTAGATGCCGCCCATCAGGGTGTAGGCGTTCGGGCCCAGCTCGCCGATCTCGCCGCTGTCTCGCAGGGCACGCAGGGCCTCGATGGGGAATACGCAGTTGATGTCGGAGCGAGCATCGGTCAGGTCGTAGGCGAAGTGTGTCGCCCGCAGGTCGGACGTGTCCACGTCGGTGGGGATGGCCCGGTACGTCGTGTCGTCGCGATAGTGGAACGCCGTCTGGCCCACGGCATAGACGCCGCCGGTAGCGATGAGTCCGATGCGGCACTCCGAGATCGGCTTGGTCAGCGGTGTCCACGGCGGCGGCGTCTCGCTGTGCACCCAGCGGTACTCGCCGTAACCCAGGCCGATGTACTGGGCCGTGATCCGCGGGATGTACTCAACAGGTGGCTGGCGGGCAGCGACGGTCTGAGTGCTCACGCTCCTACGGTACGCGGTCGGCACAGCTCCCGGCAGAAGACAGGTGCCAGACACCTGAAATCCGGTAGCGAGGCCACGTCACCCGTGGCATCCTTGACCACCCCGTGCGGGTCGTAGCTCAGTTGGTTAGAGCGCCAGTTTGTGGCACTGGAGGCCGGGGGTTCGAATCCCCTCGATCCGCCCGCCGCTCACCGACCGCTTGTGTCGGGAGGCGTCGTTAGCCTTGCGGGGCACCATGCGCCTCTAGCTCAATTTGGCAGAGCAACGGACTCTTAATCCGCAGGTTCTGGGTTCAAGTCCCAGGGGGCGTACCACAGGCTCGCCGGAGCGCTCCGGCATGTGCACTGATGAGGTTGTCTGATGGGCCAAGGCAGCGAAGCCAGCGAACCGGAGTCGTCCGAGTTCCACCCCGCGGCAGACGACCTGATCGAGCACAACCGACAGGTAGCAGATGCCGTCAAGACGCCCGGCATGGCGGCGCCACCCAGCCGTCAGGTGGCCATCGTGACCTGCATGGATGCCCGGATGGACCCGCTGGCAGAGCTGGGTTTGACAGTCGGCGAAGCCCACGTCATCCGCAATGCAGGCGGCGTGATGACCGACGACGTCATGCGCTCGCTGTGCATCTCACAGCAGCTGCTCGGCACCCGGGAGATATTGGTCATACATCACACGAAGTGCGGCATGTGCGGGCTCGACGAAGCTGCTTTCAGCAACGTCCTCGGCCAGCGCCTGGGTGCCCGGCCCAGCTGGCCCATCTGTTCGTTCGCGGACCCCGCCGACGACGTGCGGGCCGCCATCGCGACGCTGCGAGCCTCACCGTTCATCGAGCACGACACCGCAGTCCGCGGCTTCATCTACGACGTCGACACCGGCCTGCTCAACGAGGTGCCGGCAGTCGCATAGTCGCACAGCCTCCAAGCAGACCGGTTCAACCCGATTTGGTGATCTTGACGGTGTGTGTGCGCCCGTCGTCCGAGGTGACCGACACGGTGTACCCCCGCACCGTGATCGAGTCGCCGGCTTCCAACAGCGGGAAGTCCTCGACAGTGCCATCGCCGCTGTCGCCTGCGATCTTCAGCGGCAGCTCGCCGGCACCCAGGAACGTGTCGACGGTGTATACCAGCACCCCTTCCACCGGCAATCCCGGCGGAGTGACGCGTGTCCCGGCGCTGTCGGTGTAGGGCTGTACCGCGTCGAACCCGAGCCGGCGTCGGCTCTCCACCACCAACACCTGGCTTGTCGTCAGCGGAACCGCAGCCATGACCGGGCCGCCGCGAGGGACGGCGACGGGGTCAAGCTCGACAGTCGCAGACGACTCGGTGACACAGAGCACTTCGTCATCATTGAGCCACCCCAACTGCCAGCGGCTCCACGCGAGCATCTCCTCGAACACGAGTCGATTCCCGATGGCCCTCGATGACGCGCCATCGGCATGGCGCCGGATCTCCGTGAAGCGCGCATCGTCGATCGCGGCGGGGAAGTATGACTCGAGGTTCATGCGGCCGAAGCTCACCGGCACCCAGACCCGTTGATCTGCAAGGGCCGGCCGTCGATGCTGATCGCCGTAGGGATACAGATCGGTCAAGCCCAGCGCATGGCCTATCTCGTGGGCGGCAGTCGAGCCCCACCGTCGAGGCCCGGTTCCGGTGCTGCCTCGAAAGATGTTGGTGACGGTCAGTTGCATCACAGCTTCATCGGCCGTCTGGCTGCCGCCGGCGAGGCCACCACCGAAGTGGCTGCTGGGGAACACGATCAGCACGACATCTGAGCCGCTGAAATCGAAATCCTCGTCTGCGGCGGCAACGATTTCGCCGAACAGGTCTCGTGTCTCCACCTCAGGCGCTTCGCCCTGCTCATTCGGCTGCACCTCGGCGATGTACTCGCTGCGTGGTCGGTCCGTACGCAGCCAGCCATGCCGCACATTGACCGAGACGTCCAGCTGGCCGTAGCTGACCGCTTCGAGATAGCGAATCATGAACGGCAAGCCGCCCTCGGCCTCCTTCTCGGTCGTGTGATCCGCCACGAAGTCGGGAAACTCGGCGAACAGTACGGCTATGCGCAGTGTGCCGGTCGCTGGGGGCGCCCACGACGGCAGAGGAAAACCAGCGGTCGTCAGCAATGTCGGGCCGGGAGGCATGCATCCCCGCGACACCTCGACCGCAGCGCCCTCCGAGCCCCTGACGCGTATCTGCATGTCAATGAGGCGGTTGCCGTCGACCTTGTAGGTCACGTACGCGATGCGCTCGCCGTCGGGAGACCAGGCCGGTTCGATCTCGGGGCCTGGCTCATCGGTCAATCGGAACGAACGGAACCCGTCCACCTCGACGATGCGAATGTCAGATTCCCGCCAATCGCCACTGACGTACGCAATGCGTGAGCCATCGGGCGACCAGGCCAAGCCCTCGACATGCGCACCTCCGGTGAAGATGCGGGGGTTCGTTCCGTCGACGTTGATGACACCGAGTTGGTCGGACTTGACGTACGCGATGCGCGTGCCGTCAGGAGACCATCGAGGCGAGTAGTAGCGGCCTTCCGCAACAGTCGTCCTGTTCCGGCCGTCATCCGCGTCCATGGTCATCAAAGATCGGACTCCACCGAGAATCCCGCCGGACTCCAAAACTTCACGACCGGTCTCGCGGCTAAAGACGATCCGGCTGCCGTCGGGAGACCATGAAGGCGACTCGTCGAATACGTCGCCGCTCGTCAGCCGGGTGTTGCCGGTTCCATCTGCGTTCACAACGAAGATGTGCGAAATCCCTGGCCGCATCGAGTAGTCGGGTAGCGAATAGGCGAGCTTCGTACCGTCGGGCGACCACACCGGCGTGTCGACGGTGGCACCACCAGACGGCGGCCTCAGGACCCGACGCTTGCTGCTGCCGTCGGGGCGAGCCGTCCACAGCGCTGCCTGTTCCCGATACGTGATGTGGCGGCAGTCCGGCGACCACGCCGGGGCGCCGATGCTCGAAGACGGACCAAGGATCCGGACATCCTCGCCGGTGCGGGAGCCGCCGCACGTTCCCGCCGGCAGAACCGCCGGCACGAAGGCCGGTTCGTCAGTCTCGTCCGCCTCATCGACGGCTTCGCCTGCGAGATATGCGTCGATCGCTGCTTGGGAGACCGCGGCATTCCCGCCGAAGACGGTTAGCTGCAGATCATCAATCCCGTCAGATTCGCGAGCCGCATCGAGGAACGCTGCCGTCTCGGCTGGGATGGCACCGGGGTCTGCCAGTACCAATGGCGCACACTGCCGAGCCAGCAAGGACGCTGCGCTGAATGAGTCGAACGGCACCCGAGCACGAGCCAGGCCGACAGCAGAGCCCCCGAAGCACGTGCCGTCCGAGTGCCGGGCCATGAAGCTCGCCGTCTTGATCGCCGTGTCGTAGCGGGTCTCGCCGGCCATCCGGCTGACTGCGACTCCCAACGCCTCGATGGAATCCTCCACTGCTGCTGACAGCGCGGCAGGCCCGCCCATCAGGACGACGTGGCGAATGCCTGCCTCGCTCAGGTACGACTCGACACGCGCATCGAGATTCGCTTGCGGGCTCAACAGCACCGGGTGGCGGCCCCGGGCCGACAGTGGGCCAGCGACGAGCGCATCGGCGAACACCTCACCGCTCGCCACGATGACGGTCGATCCGAAGTCGCCGAGCGGTCCTGCAGTTCCTGCACGACGAGCCACTTCGACGCCCGTCACGTACTGGTCCGCGCCGCCGACCCATTCGACATCCAAACCTGCCGCCTCAAGGGCCGATGCGACCGAGACCGAGATGGACCGAGTCTCAGGATCTGCCCCGGCGCTCACGAGGAGCGCATCGGAAGCCCCGACGCGCTGCAGGAACTCCAGCGCATCGTCTCGAAGTTCGTCAGGCGGGGTCATGAGCACGGGTGCTTCGAGCTGACCGGCGACTGACGCTGCGACGACGGCTTCATGCCAGCTGCGGCCTGACACCAACACGACTGAGTCGAGACTGCCGCCGGCATCGTCGGCGACGGCCTCGGCGACTAGCAGCGAAGTGGCGTACCTATCGGCACCGCCGTAGCGAGTGAGGCTGACTTCTGCGAGATCGGCGCCTTCGGCGGCGGCTGCGACGGGCGCGAGCGTCGCTGCGCCGATACTCCACGCCAGCAGCAGGGCGAGCGCGGCGGCGAAACGCTTCATCGCGTGCACGTGAGCTTGCATATGGTGTTCAGGTCCTAGGGGGGCGTCGGGGCCGTGGGCCAGCCGGGCACGCCTTCGTCTCGCTCTACACCGGTGCTGTTGAGCAGGCCGCTGACCATCCGGTAGCACCCCGACGCAGCGATGAGGTGCACCATCTCGGCTTCGCTGAAGTGCGAAACCGCCTCGTCCCAGGTGGCATCGGAGACGCAATCGTCGGAGTACAGGTCGTCGACCACCTGCAGCAGCGCCGCCTCAGCCGGCGTCCAGTTGCCTTCGGGAATGGGCCGGGTGACGAGGTAGATCTCCTCGTCGGTCATGCCCTCGGCTTGGGCGATCAGCGTGTGCTGGCCAAACTCGTATACGGATTGGCAGTTCCAGCCCATGCGCAGCACGGCAGTCCTTCTCGTCGGTCCCGCAAATGTAGGAGAAGCTGCCTCGGTTGTTCACTGGCCGGACTGCTCCCTGGACCGCTCTCTAGGCTGCGGGCATGACCGAGCCAGCCATCTCGACCTTTCCCGTGCCCGACATCGCGGACATGCCCGACGACCTGCGCGAACGAGTCGAGCTGATCCAGTCCAAGACCGGCTTCGTGCCCAACGTGTTCCTCGCACTGGCGCACCGGCCCGACGAGATGCGCGCGTTCATGGCCTACCACGACGCGCTCATGGAGGGCGAGGGCGGGCTGACGAAGGCTGAGCGGGAGATGATCGTGGTGGCCACCAGCGGGGCCAACAACTGCCTCTACTGCGTGGTGGCACACGGGGCGATCCTGCGCATCCGCGCCAAGGACCCGCTGTTGGCCGACCAGCTGGCCGTCGACCCCTCCAAGGCTGATCTCACCGATCGGCAGCGGGCGATGATCGACTTCGCCCTGAAGATGTGCCGCGAGCCGTGGTCGGCCTCAGCCGACGATCACGACGAACTGCGGGCTCATGGGTTCAGCGACGACGACATCTGGGACATCGGTGCCATCACCGGCCTGTTCGCCCTGTCGAACCGGATGGCCCACCTGACGTCGATGCGACCCAACGACGAGTTCTTCACAATGGGCCGCTAGCGAGCCGGGTACACGAGCTCGCCCTCAGCCGCTGCGGCGGGTGCGACCACCACGATGGTGCCGTCTTGCACTTGGACGGTGCCCATCGGCTTGGCCACATTGACGCCTCGCTCGTCGAAGCGGATCGGGCCGTAGAAGGTGTCGATATCGAGATCTCGCAACGCATCACGCACGGCATCGGTGTCGAGGCTGCCGGCAGCCTCGATGGCTAGGTGCAGCGCAAGCGCGGCGGTGGTCGATCCGGCCGCCTGGTAGATGGGCGCTTCGCCCCAGAGGTCCTCGTAGGTGTCTGCGTAGGCACTCGCTGAGCCGAAGCTCTCGTCCTCGTAGGCCATCACGGGCTCCCACGGCGTGGGCCCGAGCACGCCGTCGGCGCCGCTGCCGACATCAGCGAGCAGCTGCGGGTTGGCGGGGCCGACAGTGATGAGCATGCCGTCGGGACCGAAGCCCTGTGCCTGTGCCGAGCGCAGGAACAGCACGGCGTCGTCGTAGTGGCCGCCGCCCACGAAGATGTCCGGTTCGAGCGCCGCAAGCTCGGTCATGAGATCGTCGACGTTGTCAACGCCGACCGGGTACTGCCTCATCGCCAGCACCTCGACGCCGTTGGCCTCAAGGTGGCGTTGCGCGCCCTGCGCGACCGATGTGGCGAACGGCGTGTCTTCATGCGCCACCACTGCGGTGCGCGCACCGCGCTCTGCGAGCAACTCGATGCTCGACCGCGTGTAGTCGGAGGCGACAACGCCGATGTAGAACAGGTTGCGGTAGCCCCGGTCGAAGAGACCGTCGGAGGCGCCGTTGCCTTCCACCATGATCACGTCTCGCGCCTCGGCGGCGGCGCTGGCAGGTCCGGTCAGCGTGCTGGAGTACGGGCCGAGCAGGAAGTCGACTTCGTCTTCGTCGATAAGCTGCTCGATGAGAGCGCCGATCCGGTCGGGGTCAGACTCATCGTCGCGATAGACGATCTCGGCCCGGTAGCGGCCGTCGCCGACGCGGATGCCGCCGTGTTCCTCATTCACCCAGCGCAGCCAGGTGTCGTAGCCCTGACGCACAGCCTTGCCTTCGGCAGCGAATCGGCCCGTTTCGCTCAGCGCTGCGCCGATGCGGACCGTGCCGTCGAAACCGTCATCGTCGCCGGCGTCGCCCCCGGTGCACGCCGCCGCCAGCAGAACAGCCGCTGCCAACGCTGCCGCAGTTTGCGCTCGACGGCGCCACGGAGTACCGAATTGAGCTCGAGTCATGTTCAAGTCTCCGGTCTGTTCAGGGTTCCTGTCCGCAACCGGCCGGCAGCGTATGTGCAGGAATGCGATACAACACGCTGCGCTCTTCATACTGGTCGTGTTTTCTCGTCGTCTGCGCAGTCCCAATCACCCGTCGCTGACTGCTAGAACCGACCGGGTGGAGCCGAAGGCACTGCCGGGTCCCGCGTCGGAGCGCATGTCCAAGCAGCGCTCCCGCGATACGGGACCGGAGCGGCTGATCCGCTCAGCGCTGCACCGGCGCGGCCTGCGCTACTTCGTGCATCGCCGGCCGCTGCCCGAGGTGCGCCGGGAAGCCGACGTGGTGTTCCCCCGCTTGCGGGTAGCGATCTTCGTGGACGGCTGCTTCTGGCACGGATGCCCCGAACACGGCACCAAGCCCCGCCGCAACGCCGAGTACTGGGAAACCAAGATCGCCCGCAACCGCGCTCGCGACGCCGACACCGACGCCCGCCTAGAGGCCGCCGGCTGGACCCCAGTCCGCATCTGGGAACACGAAGAACCCGACGAAGCCGCCGCCCACATCGAACAACTCATCCGCACCCGCGCTCGCTACCTCGCAAACCCCAAGCACGCCGACATCTGAGACCGCGGCTGCTGGGTGTTTCGCGCCAGACATGCATTGACACGCGTGCGAAACCTGCACTCAGGACTGTGCAGAATTGGTAGTCAGCGATGTGCAGAACTTGTAGTCAATGACGTGTGACCCTTGCAGTGGAGGCCGCAAAGATCGCCGCCAGAACCCTCTGGAAGCCCACGAACGCGACAGCGTGCTCTCAATGCCGCGGACAGGCTTAGATACGTGGACAGAGCTAGCCTCGGAACCTATTGGCTCGGTGCCATTGAAGATACTCAGCTAGTGGAGGCTCGGAAGCGAGCGGCAAGACGAGCCGGTCCTGCATGGCGCTTCCGAAGTATTGCCCAACCCCCGTATCGAATTCGATGCTCGACCTCAGCAGCTGCGACCTACGTATACGCAGATCATCCTCAATAGCTATGAGACCCCGGTCAAACGCCGCATCATGCATACGGCACGCAGCAATCCCATTGAGGGGATCTAGCCTCTCGTCGTCGCTCGCTGAAGCCCACGGCTTGATGTGCGAACCCCAAAGCAGGCCTTCCTTCGGAAGTGACTTTGGCGAGAACCCACAGAATCCACAGGTGTGGTCGAACCTCTGTCGGACAGTGGTCGAGAATGCATCTTGTCCAATTCGAGTGCGGTGCAAGACCAGTCGCGTTGTGTCTCCGGATGGCAGCGCGCGCGGCGTTCCACCAATTGCGCTGTCAAGTGCTTCCACTTGGCTCTGGATGCTCGGATCGGCCTGTAGGTCAACGGTTGGATCGATAACGGCCTCGTCGGGGATGCTCTCTAGGAAGTCCGGCAAGTCCTGCTCGCCAATTCCTTGCATTCTGGCCGTTTGAAGGACTACCTCATAGAGAGTCCGGTAGTGCATCGGAGCATCTGCCATAGCCAAGAAAAAGGGCAGGTCGAATTTGGCACCATTCGGCAATCTGCCATTCAAGTTGACCATCTTGAGGATCAGCGAGCTCGGATTGCGGCGAAGCAGACGAGCGAGCGTGTGCACGATCTGCGGCGCACTCGCGTGCGTCTTGCTCCCATATCGGTGTGGGTTGGGGACCACTCGCAGCAGGCCACAGCACAGGATCGTCTCGACGGGTAGGAATCTCCTGCGACCCTGGCCGGGTTGACGGTCACGAATGGCACGCCACTGCTCGCGAGCGGCCGCATCCGTTAGCCCGACGTAGTCGCTCAGCGCTGTCATTCAGTCATGTTCGCATTCTCTTAGTTCCAGCGGACGACATGCGCACGGCTCGCCGCAGCCCCGCAGCAGTCTTCCGTCGCGAAACTGCGGCAGCGCGTTCAGGATTGCGACTTCGAGTATCTCGTCGAAGTGTTGGCGACAGGCGAAGACAGTGGACTTCACTCTTCCGGCATCAAGCTTCCACGACACGCAATACCACGCGCCGCTGCCGCCAGGCGGCGGCGGACAGACTCCACATTCGCGGTAGCCGAAGTCGACTGACACGACGAGCCGAATCTTGCCTCCAGCCTGCGGTACTTCCTCGAGCGACGTGCTGAGAGCCATCTTTCCTCCTTGGCTGACTCCATGCGGCAACCATGCCGGCCTGAGGCCAGCGGAGGCCGGCAATTCACCGGGCTCAGCGGCAGGTGAGGATCCGGCGCGTCGGCCGGTGCGCTGGCGGTCGTCAGAAGCCGAGGGCGGTGAGGGGGTCGGTGTAGGGG
>NZ_JAPYOK010000036.1:0-8901 GCF_028283155.1 Candidatus Poriferisodalis multihospitum
CGCCTGAACCGCACCCGGCACTCGGCGGCGGACCATCCGCTGCGCCATGCCACCGAGCGTAGGTCAGCCGACCTCCCCGCAGCGCGCAGCAGGCCCACTGAGAGCCGCACGATGTGATGCTATGATGTCACCATGAGGACGGTCATCACGTTGCCGGATCATCTCCACGCCGAGGCGAAGCGGCGCGCTGCGGAACAGGGGATCAGCTTCGCGGAGTTCGTGCGGCGGCTGTTCGACCGCGAACTCAGCGCAGCAGAGCCTCAAGGCGACCTTGATGCAATTTGCGCAATAGTGCAGGGCGAAACGTTTGACATGGCCGCAGACGGAAAGGCAATCGTGGCTGAAGCCGTTGCGGCACAGCACGAGCGGCACCTTGACTGACCGCCGAGCAGGGCGCATGGGACTCTGCTTCGTCGACACTTCTGCGTGGGTGTCAATGGCTGTCGCCTCGGAGTCGTCGCACACGCGGGTCAGAGCAGCGCTTCGTGAGCGACAAGGTCGCCTGCTGACGACCGACCATGTGCTTCAAGAGACATGGTCCGTGATGAAGCATCGTCATGACCGATTCGTCGCTGAGATTGCGGTGAACGCTATTCGCAGGGGAAACGCCCGAGTCGAAGCCTCACTGCTGGGCGATCTGGAAGCCGCGGCGGCAATCGGGCTGGCGTTCAGCGATCAGGACTTCTCGCTCGCTGATCGAACTAGTTGGGCGGTGATGGAACGGCTGGGCATCACCGAGGCGGTCACGCTCGATCGCGACTTCCGGGTGTACCGCTACGGCCCAGGAAGGCGCAGAGCATTCCGCATCGCACCTTGACGCCGCGGGTCGCCTCCCGCCACCGATGTATGCAAGTCAGCCGGTGCTTGGGACCCGGAAGACCTTCATGACTTCGTCGCCGAGGTGGTTGATGACCTTGACGGCAATGTGGCCGGTCTCGGGGGTCGGGAACGGTCGTGACGTGTCGCTGTGCAGGGTCGCCCAGGCGTCTACGTCGATCTCGGCCCGAAGGCTCGTCTTGAGCGACTTGTAGGGGTCGTTTGCGCCGAGAAAGTAGGCGTGGCGCACGAAGAAGCTCTCGTGGTCGTAGTCGGTGTCGACGAACCAGCAGGCGATCGAGTCTGGCTCGTCGCTGCGCACGTCGCCGGTCGTCGGATCGAAGACGTCGATCCCCCGGAGCCTGACGCGGTACTGCATGGCGCCTTGGTCTTCTGCGCTGGCGGCGGGGCCGGCTTCGTCGGGCGACACCGGGAGCAGCTCGATGTCGGGCTCGCCGAAGATCACGAACAGGTTGCCGCTGCCGGTGCTCTTGAGCTCGTTCGCCATGTGCAGGTCGGCGTTCATCCTGGCCTTCAGCACCGGCAACGGGCCCGACCTGATGAACGCGGACGCCTGCGCGTCGTAGCTGAACGCACATGAGATGAGCACGTGGAACCCGGCCTCTGCCGCCTCGCGAGCGGCAGCGACGAGGTCGGAGCGTGTGACAGTGCCGAACTCGGGACCGACGAAGATCGCCGCCCGTCGTGTCGCTGCCTGCATTCCAGCGCCCTCAGGCCCGAGTTGATCGGCAGTGCCGGGTGGCGAGCCGAGCGACGGCGAGGCGTCGCCGTTGGATGCGGCGACTAGGTCGGCGTCGTCCAGTTCTCCCGAGCCGGATGACGAGGCGGCCGATCCCTCGACGTAGGTGGCCTCGGCGCAGATGTAGTCGCCGGGCCACGGCTGCAGCGAGACGAAGTCGATGCGGTCCGTCTTGTGTGCCTGCTGCACGCCAGCAGTTCGCAGGTTGTCGAGGATGATGGACACGAAGTCCTGCGGTGACTCGCCGCTGCTCCGTGCCTCGGCTACGGGATCGATCAGCTCATCGTCGGCGTCGAGACCCACGTAGCGGTGCGGCGAGATGCTCTCGACGGTGAACGGGCCGGCGACGCGTACCTTCGAGTTGTCCTCGTACGGCTTGTCATAGAGGTATTCGAAGTCAGCCTTCGCAGCTATCGACTCGTCGATTGCCCGCTGCCGGTCGAGGCGCGCCTGCCAGAACCGTTCGTGCGGATCAGCGGTGTCCGCTGGCCAGTCCTCGGGCCGCTCACGAGGCACTTCCCATTCGAGCAAGCCGCTCGCAGGCGCCTCCTCGCCCGATGGCAGCGAGACCGTGGCGTCTGCCGACAACGCGAAGTCGATCTGCTGGCCCTTCCGGCCGCCGGTTTCGACGTCGAACGGCGACGGCGGACTGGCACGCAAGGCCGCATTGAGCTCCGCGAGCGCGGCCTCGACTGCGGGCTGGCGCTGTTCGTAGATCACATCGATCTCGGCGTTGTTGGCGATCGAACGCAGTGTGATGTGCGGAACACGTTCGTAGACGAACCCCTGCCTCACGTCGCCGTACGTCGGCGCATCAGGCGGTTCTGTGTGACTGAGGGCGGCTTCCTTCTCTCGCCCTTCTGCGCTGTCTGCCAACAGGTAGTACGGATAGCGAGCGCCCATGAGCCGCGCCCGCGCCAAGGCCAGCGCGACTCGCGAAGTGTCGATAGTGATCCACCGCCGACCCCACTGCTCCGCCACATACGCGGTGGTGCCCGATCCACAGGTCGGATCGAGCACCAGATCGCCCGGGTCTGTCGCCATCAGCAAACAGCGCTCGATGACGCGTGGTGCCGTTTGCACAACGTACACCCGCTTCTCGCCGAATCCGCTTTGGCGGGTGTCATCCCAGATGTCGTTGAACGCCTGCAACGGCCAATCAGAAAACGGTCGAACAAAACGAAGTGTTCTTCCCGAATATGTCAGCCTGCTGCACTTCCCGAGACGTTCCATGCCCAATTTGCTTGTCTTCCAGCCTCCACTTCCGGGGCGAAACAGATTGCCGCAGTGCTCATGACCGAATGTCGTCGTTGCACTTGCAGACTGTGACGTAAGTGGATTCATCGCCGAGATGCGGTGCGGCACCTCTCCTGCGGGAAGAAACTGGCCGGTTGAGTCCCAGTCGTAGCGATAATTGTTGTCATCGTCTACGTTCCTATAGAACTTGATTTCCCGGCTCTTCGCGCGTTCTCGATTGCGCGTATACCACAATATGACATCGTAAGTGTTGTCTAGAAGCGACGCCGCCTTGCCAGTTGTCTTGCGAAAGACAATGCTCGCCACAACATTGGCAGCACCGAATATCTCGTCCATCAGCGCCCGGACACGATGAACGTTCTCATCTCCGATCTGCACGAAGATTGAGCCAGTCTCGGTCAACAGATCACGAGCTACGTTCAGGCGATCCCTCAGATATGTCAGATAGGTATGGATGCCATCTCGCCATGTATCTCTGAACGCTCGCACTTGCTCAGGTTCACGGGTGATGTGGTCAGCCTTGCCGTCACGCACGTCACGGCTCATCGTCGACCATTGGAAGTTGGAGTTGAACTTGATGCCGTAGGGCGGGTCTAGGTAGATGCACTGCACCTTGCCGCGTAGACCCTCCCGTTCCGCGAGGCTTGCCATCACCTGCAGACTGTCGCCCAGGATCATCCGGTTCGACCAGTTCATCTGGTGCTCGTAGAACTCCGTCTTCGCGTCGGCGCTCGGAAGCCCGTTGAAGTCGGCAAACAACTCGATCTGGAAGCCAGCGTCAGCGGCGGCCTGCTCCACACTGCGCTGCGCGCTCAGCCGCCGCAGGTCTTCCACCAGCGACTTGGGGTGGACCTTCTCTTGGATGTACAGCGGCGGGGCTTGAACCACCAAGTCGGCCCAGTCGGCGGTGTCCTTGCCTCGCCACACCAACTGCGGGTCAAGATCACGGTTGCGCCTCTCGTACTCCACCTGCAGCGGGTGGTCGGCGCCAACCCGATCCTGAGTCTGGAACTCCGCTGTCGGAATGTTCAGCCGCGACGATTCGTCATGTGTGAGGCTCTCGACTTCCTTCGATTTTGCACCACGCTTGGCCATCAGTCATTCCTCGCCATGCACCGCCAGGACGGCGCGGAGTGCTGCGACGAGAACGGGCACATCGATTGTTGCAGTTCGCCACACCTTCTCGTCGTCGACTTTGTCGTATTCATGCACGATTCGATTTCGCATCGCGCGGACTTCATGCCAGGGAATATCACCGAGTTGAGCTCGTACTTCGTCTGGCAGTCGGGCCGCTGCTTCAGCAATGATGACAATCTCCAGTTGTACCGCGCGGCGTGTTCTGCGATCCGAACGAAATCCACCCCCAGTGAGATCTTCCACAAACTCGGCGATGCTCTCAGCTGAATCCAGCATGTGCCGCATGTGCGGCACCCATTCCTCTGGTTCGGTGCATCTATACATCGATTGCATCTCTCTCCGCGTTCGGGCGTACGTGGTCGCGCAGGTTCTTTCTGAGCACCACGTCGACCCTGCGTCCAAGTGTGTCCTCCAAGAAGGGTCCCTCCCCGAAGCTGCCCCAGCCCGACGGCTCTGTGTGGTAGTCGACCATGAGATCGATGTCGCTGGTGAGCTGGGCTTCATCGCGGGCGAACGATCCGAACAGCTTGAGATCTCCGATGCCGAAATCCTCTTGCAGGCGCGGCTTGAGTTCGCGAAGCGCAGCCAACACAGCATCGCGGCTGTCGAGCACGCGGTCGCCGGTGCGCCGCGCCTGTGCCTGGCGTCGGGCTTGGGTGACGGCGGTTTCGAGTTCCTCCTCGAACGTCCAACTGTTGCCGAACTCCACGAACTGCCAGCGGCCGTGGCTGCCGAGGCGATTGACGCCGGGCACCCAGTAAGTGCGCATCGTGGCGGACTTGTCCTTGGCGTCCTCGCCGCGGAAGCCCTTGACCTCGGCCACCAGGTGCAGCGGGTCGTCGCTGCCGCAGCCGTCGTCGAGCAGCAATATGAAGTCGGGCACGTAGATGCGGTTCTGGCCGCCGGTGCGATAGGGCACCTCGAAGCCCATGCCCTGGTTCTTGACATAGGCCAGCACGTCGGAGTTGGCCTCTGCCACCTCGCAGAACTCCAGCTCCCAGTCGCTGTCGCCGATGGCCCAGTTGACGTGGCTGCGGTCGGCGCGGGTGCGCCAGCGCCGCTCCTTGGAGGTGGCGAAGCTGACGTCGCGGGTCGTGCCGACTGGCGAGAACGGGTCGAGCACTGCTGTGACGATGCCGCCACGTTCCTGTTCGGCTTCGACGATGGCGGTCGTGATGCGGTCGCACGCCTGATCTCTGAGCGTGGGATAGAGCAGATGGCCGAGTGATGTGCCGCCTTCGCACACCAAGTGCTCATCGAGCCAGCGCTCGGTCAGGCGCTTGAGCTGGCCGAAGAGGTGCAGCCGGGGCTGGCCGTCATCGTCGCGCCACTGCGTGAGGAGCAGGTAGCGGGTGAGGTAGTACACCACGGTGGAACGACGCGTGTCACCGATGTTGGCGAGATCAAGATCAATGCCTTCGCCGATGATCCCCTCGTTGCGAGTGCGGGTCGGGCCGACCAATTCAGGAGTGAGCCGCAGCGTCGAATCTTCGGTGAACTCGGCTTCAAGCCGGTCGTCGGGCAGCTCGATCCGGTAACCGGCCACCCGCGGGAAGCGAATCTCCAGCCCATCACGCTCGGGGCTGACGGCGTGCACCTGCACCGTCGACTTAGGCGGTGTGGGCTTGACAATCACCGGTTGGGCGGTGAAGTCGAACGGCACTCCGAACACGTCGGCGTACTCGGTCTCGAACAGACCGTCCTCGTTGAGGTCGTACGACTGGCGGCGCAACGCGCGGCCCACAACCTGCTCGCACAACAGTTGCGTGCCGAACGCTCTCACACCCAGGACGTGCGTGACGGTGTTGGCATCCCAGCCTTCGGTCAGCATCGCCACCGAGACCACGCACCTGGTGTCGCCGCCCAGTCGGCCCGGCTTGCCCACCGTGTTCATCACCTCGCGCAGCAGGTCTTGGTCGCTGAGATTCTGGGCCTCCTGGCTGGTGCCGCCGCGAGCGATGATCTCTCGGCGGTACCGCTCGATCTCGTCCGACGCCGCATCGCGGAAGTTCGGATCGAGCGCGTCGCCGGATTCGAGTTGGCGGCTGTCGATCAGCAATGTGCGCGGACGTGCCACAGGAGTGCCGTCGGCTTCAAAATTGCGGAACAGCTCCAGTCGTCCGTTGTGGAACGAACTCGCGCCGTCAGGCTGGTCGCGCCGGTAGCCGGAGATGTAGTCGTAGACCATCTTTGACGTGGCCGTGTTGTTGCACACCACGATGAAACACGGCGGAACCTCGATGTCCGGCTGAGCCTGCCACTGCTCGGAGGTCTGCTCGTAGTGCCCGTAGAGCGCTTCCAAGGCCGACTTCAATTCAACGGGCAGCACTGCTTCGGGGTCGAGCTGCCCGACGGCCTTCAGGCCCTTCTTCGGCATCCTCTTGCCGATGTGCTTCCACAGCTCGCGATAGGTGGGCATAACGTTGCCGGGGATGTTGTCGGCCACCGGCACTCTGGGGAGCTTGACGATGCCGCACTCGATGGCGTCCATCAGCGAGAAATCACTGGCGACCCAGCCGAACAGAGTGCCCTCGGCATAACCCGAGCCGCTGAGGAAGAACGGCGTCGCCGACAGGTCGATGACCCGTTGCAGCCCGAGTCTGCGCTGTACGGCCTCGATGCCGGTCATCCAGACGCGAGCGGCCTCAGAGTTGTCTTCGGCTTCCTTGCGGTCGTCGCCCTTGAACTCTGCTTCCTCTGACTCGTCGGCATCACCCGGCTTCTCGCGATAACAGTGGTGTGCCTCGTCGTTCAGCACCATGACGCCCTTGGTGCCCATCAAGGTGGGCATCACACGCTGGAGCATCTGGCCCTCGGTCTCCAGCGTGTCGATCTCGGGGCCGTGGCCTTGCAGCAACGCCCGGCTGCCCTTGGCGAGGCTCATCGCTTCGCGCCGGATGAACGCGTGGTAGTTCGTGATGACGATCTTGGCCTTGCCCAAATCGGCCGTCATGTCGGCGGGCACGAGGTACCGGCTGCGGCAGTAGCTGTCGGGGTCGTTGGGCTGCAACACGCGGAGCCGATCCCGAATGGGTATTCCAGGCGTGACGACGAGGAAGCCACGGGTGAACCTGGGGCTTTGGGGATGCCGCACCGCATTGATGGTCTGCCACGCAATGAGCATGGCCATCACCGTCGTCTTGCCCGAACCGGTGGCCATCTTCAGCGCAAGGCGATCGACGCCGGGATTAGCCTGCTCGCTGGCTGCTGCGATCCGGTCGCGCAGGCTGCGCCCGACGGCCGTGTGCGGAGCGACCTCGGTGAGCCAGATGACGGTCTCGACGGCCTCGACTTGGCAGAAGAACGGCCGGATGCCCGGAAACTCGAAGTGCCGCCAGTGCTTGAGCAGCCGCGCAGTCTCCGCGGTGACATGCCAGCGTCGCTCGTCAGGTTCTGACCGCCACTTGGCGACCTCGCCGCGGATCGTGTTGATGAGCTGTGACAGGTCGTACTGCTGGCGGTCGTCAGCCAGGGCTTCGGCCTGCTCGTCGAACACCAGCGTGCGCTGTTCCGCATCGACTGCTTTCGCGCCCTGCTTGCCGCGCTTACGTGGCGCAGGAATCGGCGAGATGAACGAGGCGGGACGACGACCCTCCTTCAGCAACCCAGTGGGCTGGCGTTCGTCGTCGAGCTCCCAGTGGCTCGTGGGGGCCTCGTACGGCGAGTTGAGGATCGGCTGTTCGTAGAAGTCGGGCATCTTGCAGTCACGCTACGCGGCCGGTGTCACCGGCTGCGCTCTTGACCGCCAATACTGCTGGCAGGCCCGCCGGTCTATGCTCGTCCTAGGGCGAGCACCATAAGGACCCAATAGTGGCGGACTGCACCGAACTCCTGAGCCGGATCACGGTCAATCCGGAAGTCTTCGGCGGCAAGCCGACCATCCGTGGGCTGAGAATCGCCGCCGAGCATGTCCTCGGCTGGCTCGCGGCCGGCGATTCGGCCGAGAAGATCCTCCGCGAGTACCCGATACTCGAGCCAGCCGATATCCAAGCCTGCTTGACGTTCGCCTATCGATCACTCGCCGGAGAAGACGTACGCGAACGGGTGATCGTAACCGCCGCGTGAGATTCCTGCTCGATGTCTGCGCTGCGTCACGCAGCTTGCATCAGCACCTGGCGGACAATGGGCACGACGTGTACTCGGCGGCAGAGTCGGCTCCTCGCGCCACCGACCGGGAACTACTGGACCTCGCTCTCGCACAGGACCGCGTCCTCATTACCGAAGACAAGGACTTCGGCGAACTGGTCTTCGTCTGGCGCTTGGCTCATCCGTGCATCATCCGCTTCGCCGACTTGCCGCTGCGCGACCGGCCGACCGCGATCGACGATTTGCTGCAACATCACACTGAAGAGATGCGTTCAGGCCACATCATCGTGGTATCGAAACACAGAGTCCGAGTTCGTCGCGGTGCCGACGAAGCCTCGTAGTGCTTCTCAGGCGGCCGAGGGCCATAACCAGAACCAGTCGAAGCGGTGCCAAGACGCAACACACGATCAAGTCAGGCTCAGTCGATAGCGTCGAGTGAGGCGAGGGCTCGGGTGGCGGCGTTGAAGCCGCAGAGTCCGTGTGCGCCGGCACCGGGGGGCGTGGATGCTGAGCACAGGTAGGTGCCGGGGACGCCAGTGAAGTAGGGATCGCGGGCGGGTCGGGGCCGGAACAGCAGCTGGAGGGGCGACGAGGCGCCGCTCAGGATGTCGCCGCCGCCGAAGTTCGGGTTGTAGATCGACATCTCGGTGGTGGAGCGCACCGCGGTTCCCACCACCTGCTCGGAGAAGCCGGGGGCGAAACGCTCGATCTGGGCGATGATCGCCTCGGTGGCGTCGCCGGTGTAACCGTGGGGGACGTGGGCGTAGGTCCACAGCGGGTGGACATTGCCGACCGAGCGGCCGGAATCGGCCAGGTACTGCTGGCCCACCAGCACGAAGGGCCGC
>NZ_JAPYOK010000037.1:0-4213 GCF_028283155.1 Candidatus Poriferisodalis multihospitum
AGCACACAGGGTGGGCACCGGCAGGTTCACCAGCGGGAGCCATGGATCGCGGTCCCAGCGGATCCGGCGGGCATCGAAGATCGACTCTGCGGTGCCGAACTCGGACAGGTCGGCGCCGGCGCTGAAGTGCTTGCCCTCGGCGGCGAGCACCACGCACCGAACATCGGGCACGTCACGCACGGCCGTGACCGCCTCGATGAGGCCGTCGCGCATTTCGAGGTCGTAGATGTTCAGCGGCGGGTGGCACAGCGTGATCGTGGCGACGCCGTCATGGCCGAAGACCAGACGCACCCGCTCAGCCATGACGGCCGCCGTCGGGAGCGGGACCAGGTGTCGCGGCGCTGCCGACGCCTGCGGCTGCTGCCATCGGCCCGAGAGCGTCGTGCGGCGACCCGGCGAAGGGCGTCAGGGCACCGGCGGCGCGGCGGCATGCTGCCCATTCAGCCAGCGGCGCGACCGCGACCGCCAGTGACACGCTCTCGTGGCGGGGCGCAGCATCTGCAAGCTGATCCGCGGCGACACGCGCCGCCAGCAGGCCGGCGAGTGGGTCGGGGTAGGAGTACGCGGGTGCCAGAGCTTCATCGCCAAGCCGGCCCAAGCCGGAGGCGGCATGCACGCCGGTGCCGTACGCGATCCAGTCGCACTCTGGCGAATCTGGCTCGAAGGCGGTGATCGCCAAGGTGCGCAGCCGCGGGTGACGGTCGAAGAGCTGCTCGGGCAGCAGTTCGAGATTGGCCATTGCCCGAGGCGAGAGCGAGGTGACGAGCAGGTCTGCCCTCGCCAGCAGCTCGTCGAGATCATTGCGGCCTGCGGTGAACCGCGGGTCGATGTCGATAACCGCCTTGTGGGCGTTCAGCTCGTCGTACATCGCCGAGCCGGCGAGGCCGTCGGGCCGGGCTGCCGAGGCAATCTTGTGGACCTGGGCACCTGCCCGGCCCAGCAGTTCGGTACACAGTGGGCCGGCCCACATCGAGGTCAGGTCGACGATCCGCTTGCCGTCGAGAGATGTTGGGCTCATTGGCTCGCGCGTCCGCACCGGCGCGACAGGCTCGCGTACCGTCGCCGTCAACCGGCGATACGGAGTGACCGCCAAGCGCCATTCTTGGGCGCTGGCAGCAACGAGTTCGGGGTCAGGCTCGTCGCGGTGCACTTCGGCGAATCGTTCCCAGGTGTCGCCGTCCTCGGGACCGAGATCCACACACAGCGCGCCGTCGCCCCACGGGATCGGCTTCGAAGCGCTGTCGGCGGATCCGAGACGCCGGGGCAGGTCGATCCAGGCTCGCCCGTCTCCTGCCAACGCGGCGCCCAGCCGCAAATCCACTTCCGCAGCCAACTCGGCGCCGTAGTCGAACAGACCCGGAGGCAGCCACCCAGCCTGTTCGCTTGCAGGAGCGGCCGCGAGCGGCCCTTGCGAAGGTTCAGCAGCCACTTAGCTACTCCTGCTTCGGTCGCAGAGTGCTGGCATAGAACTGTCCTCCAGTTGCGAGCGGACACTCCGTCTGCACGGAGTTGGTGTATCCCCCACCCCCGATTACAAGGTCCCCATTCGTCATCGGACCGTATCCCCAAACCCAGATGGCCCCGCTCACGGGATCCTGCCGTGTGCCAGCGCTCGGCAATGACAAGAAAAGGAGAAGGGGCCTACCGGATGCATCCAGACTCGGCGGGTTGCTTTGGTCGTCAGCGATGTCGATGCCATAGACGCACGGACCATCAACCCTCAATCGTCCGACGTACTCGGCATCGTGGTGTTGACCGCCCAGGAGGTAGTCGTTCATGCCGGCGAAGGTCGCCAAGGGAAAGTCGGGAACCGGCGGCTGTGTCGCTGGAGCCTGCTTGACGAATGAGAACGTTCCGCTCACGAAGCCGCTATCTGCTGCATCAGCTCTCTCGGCCGCTTCCCTGTGCAGCGGCCCACACGAGTACGCGTCCGCTACACAGTCGTCAGATGGCACCGTCGAGACAGACTGGTTGCGACCGACCGTCGATTCAGATGCCCGATCAACGTCTAGCCCGATAGATCCCATGCACCCATAGCCAATCAGGGCCGCAAGCAGCACACCTACCGAACCACGAAGCACGTCTGGACCTGCCATTCAGCAGGGGTAGTCGGTTGGCCCCATGCCGTTGGCTTGCCACAACGATCGCTGATGCACATTGGGTCCGGGCCAATCGGGCTGGCGGTAGCCCACGCCGCCACTCACCGAGACATGGTCCCCATCGGTCATCGGGCCTTCTCGGTACACCCACAGCGAACGCGTCGCGGGGTCGTAGCGCGTCCCCGGGCGCGGAAGCATTATCATGGAGTAGACGAGGCTGCCATCCTCACTTCGGGCAAGTCCGGGATCATCGTCCTGCCCCCAGTCGCGTTCGGTCTCCAGAACATGAACGTAGGGCTCTTCGATGACGAGGTAGCCGCACAATTCGGCCATGTGGCCGCCTGCGGACGGATCGTGATCCCACATCCCTTCGAACGTCGCAGGCGGCGCGGCGGCTGCCGCCGCCGACAGGAGGGCAGTTGTGGTTGTCACATAGACACATCCTCCACCGTCCGCAGACGAGCAACGCAATGCCCGGGAAGCACCATCGGAGCCGGTAGTGCTAGCCGTGCTGACATCGGCATCCGAGCGCACTTGCGCAGTCACGCTTGCCGCTGAGGCAAGATCCGGACGGGGGTCGCCGTCGGCAGTGCACGCCGCAAGCACCGCTATGGCAACCACGGCGGCCAGCAGGCCCCGAGAACTGGTCACAATGCCAACCGTCGACAGCCGCAATGGACTGACACTAAGGGATGGTGACGTTCGTATTGTTCAGAACATCCACATCGCCTTGGACAGTGCAGACATTCAACCGGTATTGGCGACACAAGTAGTCGGACCGGAGCTGATGTCCTGAGCCACTTGGGATGCGGTGAAACTGGGCATCAGCCGTGCGGCTTGCATACCCAACCACCCAAGGGAGCGCGACCCCATGCATGGTGATGCCAAAACGGCAATGGCCTGCAGTGATGATGCCGTAGTTGCCGGTGCTGCGCTGCCTAGCGGCGAAACCGGATGTGCAAGCGCTCATCGCGCGGCCACCGTCGAACGTCGCCAGGTCGGCATGATCACGCCCGTCAACGACGGCGTAGGCGACACCGATGCGGCCTCGGTAGGCGGTGGTCATCTGTGCAGCGAGGGCAGCGAGTTCGGCGTCGGTCGCCGAGGTCGGTGCCGCAGGTGCGCCAGTGCTGCCGACAGGTCCGATGCCTCCGCCGGGGCCCTGCAGTTCCGACGGCTCGACGGTTCGCAGCAAGGCGGGATCGATGCCGATGTGCAGAGTGTTGGTGCCCATGTCCGGCGCGGTGAACGTGACTGCGGCCGAGTAGTCCGTGGCTGGAGTCTGGTCATCGACGCGCCCGACAGGGCCAATGATGCTGCCGTTGCCGAAGCTGTCCTGTGCTTCGAGGAGTTCGGCGAGGGTGTGCGTGGCGCCGATACGGATCTCGATGTCGTCGTGGGCGTCGGCTATGGCGGCCGATGCTTGGATGGCAGGAGCGTCGCCGGTGAGCCACACCCAGCCGGTGAACGTTCCAGCGTGGTCGATGCCCCAGCCCGCGACGCGGGAGGACTCGAGTTCGCGGATTGAGGCCAAGATGTCCTGCATCGGCTGGATGCGGTCAAGGCGGCGAGTGGCCTCGGCTTCGGTCACGCCGTATTCGGCTGCGTACGAAGCGACCGCCGGATCAGCCACCTGAGCGGCGTCTGAAGGAGTAACTGCCTCTGCACCCGGAGTCTGCGTGTCGTCTATGGCCGGATCGCCGCCTTGGGCACCTGCACTCACGCTGCTCGCCAGTAGGGCGACTGCGAGCATCACTGCGAATGCCGTTCTTCGTCGCCACCGACTTTTGCTTGGAGAGTGCGGTGGGCGGACATCGGAGAGTTTCACGAGGTCACCTCCTAAACGTTCGTTAAGTAGTGGGCTCGACCGTACACCCGGCGCGAAACGACCCGCGACCACCACGAGATCACGCCAGTTTCAAGACACAGATGATCAGCCGGAGGAGGTCATCACTCCCCACGAAACGGCAGAATCAGTCGTCAAGGGATGGCTAACGCCCTGAACTGTGTCTGACGCTTCTCATGGCTAACGCCCTGAGAAGTCAGGCGGGCGCTTGTCGAAGAAGGCAGCGAGGCCCTCGGCGCGGTCTTCGGTGGCTGCGAGCTGGTGGTTC
>NZ_JAPYOK010000038.1:0-6136 GCF_028283155.1 Candidatus Poriferisodalis multihospitum
TCGGCGTGGATGCTGGCGGTGAGGGACGAAGAGCTGAAGCCGCTTTGGATAGTGGCGAATTCCACGCCGACGCTGCGCAGGCTGTAGCCCGCGCTGTTGGAGCCGGTGGTGAACGCCTGGGCGAAATCATATTCCAAATGTGTCCCAGCTAGGCCTGACTGGCCGGTGTTGGCGACGAAGGTCTGCGCCGCCTGCTGCGCGTCAGCCCGCCCAGCCGGCAGCACCGCCAGCACCGAAGCTGCCAGCACCAACCCCAACAACGCCGCCCCGCAACGCCTCACAGCACACGCCGCACGAAAACGCTCCAACCAGAACCGCCAACGGGGGGGGGGGAGAGCAAATCCAGCCATCACAGGCCTCCCAGAATCACATGGCTCACCCCGCGCACACGCGCACGCCGAGCCAACCGAGCCACGAGACAAGTATGACCCACGGCCCCCACACGACACAACACCAAACCCAGCCCACACACCCCGCCCGCCGCACAGCGCACACAGCGCCAGTCAGCCGACGCAGACGACACCGCCTCGGGCTCTGCGGTCGGCGAGGCCGATGTTCCCGGCGAGAGCGAGGGCGAGCTGGTCTTCTGTGCCGCTGTAGCCTCGGCTGGTGGCCTCGGCCAGCGATCATCGCCTGCCGACTCTCGAAGATGCCCGCCGAGCCGCCGACGCGCTGCGAGAAGCCCTGGACCCGGGCGAGGTGCTGCTGTTCGGCTCGGTGGCCCAAGGCACGCAGGGACTCGGCTCGGACTTGGATCTGGTGTTGGTGTTCGACGACTTGGGCGATTACGGCGACCGCCGCTTGATCGCCGAGCGGGCCCGGCAGACGGTTCTGGTGGCAACCGGGTTCGGCTGCGATGTGCGGGTCACCGACCGGCCAGAGTGGGAGGTCCGCTCCAAGCGGTGCCGCTCTACCTTCGAGGCGCACATCGCCTCTCATGCGGCCACCCTTGTGTCGCGGCCTCCGCGTGGCGGCATCGACTGGGAAAAGGAGATCGGAATGGCGCCGTCTGACGCCGATCAGGCTGCCCGCAGCCTCAACAACGCGGTCAACGCGCTCACCAAGCTCCTGTTGGCCCTGGAGCCCTCGACCAAGGAGCGCGACGCGCTGTTGGCTGGCGACCTGCGCGAGGCCGGGACCTGCCCCGACGACATCGACATCGCCGGCGACCCCGACGACGCCACCGACGAGTTCTCAGCGCAAATTGCCCGAGCCGCCGCCGACCTGGCCGACTGCTGCATCGGCCTCATCGAACACCAACTCGGCTGCCCGCCCAGCCGAGCGCCTCCGCCAACAGCACCCAGAGGCAACTGCCGCGAGAATGAGCGAGCCGGAGGGCAGGTATGGACGCATCGGTCGGACGCAGCCCGCCGACGGGCAGGATCTCGCCCGAGGCGCTGTTCGCTGTGGGTGCCGTGTCGCAGTATCTGGGCGCGGCCACGGCGGTCGAGCTGTTCGACCAGATGGGGCCGGGCACCGTCGCGCTGCTGAGGGTCGCCGGCGCCGGCGCTGTGCTGGTGGTGGTGCGTCGGTCGTGGCGGCGGCGCTGGTCACGCACGGAACTGGCGTGGACGGCGGCCTTCGGGGCAGCGCTGGCGTCGATGAACCTGTTCTTCTATCTGGCCGTCGAGCGCCTGCCGCTCGGCAACTCGGTGGCGATCGAGTTCATCGGGCCGATCGCTGTCGCCGCGTTGGGCACCCGCACGGCGCGGTCGGGCGCGGCGCTGGCGCTCGCCGTCGCCGGAGTCGTGGCCCTGGCAGGGTTCGCGCCGCCCGAGGCCCAGCTCGGCGCGCTGTTCTCATTGATCGCCGGGGCGCTGTGGGCGGGATACATCATCCTGGGGCACCGGGTGGCCCGCTCGGGCATGGCGGTGGACGGGCTCGGCGTCGGGATGCTCATCGGCGCGGTGGCCATCGGCCCCGCGGGCATCGGCGGTCTCGATGCCGGTGCGGCGGCGCCGCTGCTGCTGGCAGGGGGCGTGGCGGCGGGAGTGCTGTCGAACGTCATCCCCTACGGCATCGACCAAGTCGTGATGCAGCGGCTGGCGCGGGCACGCTTCGCCCTGCTGCAGGCCCTGCTGCCGGCCACAGCGGCGCTGGTCGGGCTGGCATGGCTGCGCCAGGTGCCGAGCCTGCGTGAGGTGGCGGGCATCGCTCTGGTCATCGCTGCCATTGTCATCAACCGGCAGTCCGACCCGACTCCTGGCGACGTCGTCCCCTGAGCGCCGCAGCCCGGCTCAGAACAGCGGGTCGCGCCAGGTGGACGCCGCCGCCAGCGCACTTGCGAACGCTGCGGCCGCGATGAGCGCCAGCAGGACCCACACCACCAGCGGCGAGCGCCGCATCCCTGTGTCGATGGGCTCGTTCGAAAGTCGATCTGCCAGTGTCGGCGGGTGACGGCGTCGGCTGGTGTCGCCGATGGCGAAGCCGGCCAGCACGCCGGTTGCGAGGCCGCCGAGGTGGCCGCCGATGGAGATGCCTGGGAGGAGGAACGAGATGATCACGTTGATGATGATCAGGCTGCCCAGACCGTCCCGCCACGGGTTGGCGCCGCGCAGGTGCTCCACCACGTAGGCCGCGCCCATCAGGCCGTAGACCGCTCCTGATGCCCCGACCACTGCCGCATCGGGTCGGTGGAGCAGTGCACCGGCCGATCCGCCCAGCAGGGAGACGGCATAGGCACCCGCCAGCAGGGCAGGACCGACCGATTGCTCCAGCCTGCGTCCCAGCAGGTACAGAACCACCATGTTGAGCAGCAGATGACGCAGATCGGCGTGCAGGAAGGCGCCGGTCACGAGTCGCCACCAGTCCGTTTGCAGGAAGGCGCCGGTGACGAGTCGCCACGCCTCGTGGAACTCCGACACGTAGGGCCCATAGGTGGCGTAGCCCTGGAACGCGGAGTCGCGCAGCGACCATCTCGCAAACGGCAGCATGCGCGCGAGATCGTGGGTCAGGAGGAAGACCAGCACCGAGACGCCGCCGAGCACCGCCGTCGCCATCGGCTGCCCACTGCGCCGAATGCCAAGCCCACGCACGGCCCTAGACCCTAGGATTCGGCGCCATGTCGACGCTGCAGGACGTGATGGCGCAGTTGCGGTCGGCCGGGACAGCGCAGAACCGCAAAGTGTATGCGCGCCATGGCGCCGCCGAGCCGATGTTCGGGGTCAGCTACAAGGACCTCGGTCGCATCGCCAAGCCGCTGCGGACCGATCACGCGCTGGCAGCCGACTTGTGGGACACCGCCAATCACGATGCCCGCGTGCTGACGCTGCGCGTCGCCGATGCCGCTGCGATGACCAAGACGCGGGCGCGGCGCTGGCTGCGCGACGTGGACAATTACATCCTCGCCGAGGCCCTCGGCGGGCTGCTGGCCCAGTCGCCGCTTGCGCGAGGGCTCAGCGACGAGTGGCGCGATTCGCCCCGCGAGTGGCCCGCGTCGGTGGGCTGGTTCATCGTGGCCTGCACCGCCGAGCAGACCGATGTCTGGTCCGTCCGCGAGCTGCGCAGCCTCGTGGGCCAGATCGACGCCGAGATCGCCGAACGGCCGAACCGGGTGCGTCACGAGATGAACGGCGTGCTCATCGCGATCGGGCTGCGTGACGAGAGCCTGCGACGCTCGGTGCTCGAACTGGACGCCCGCATCGGACCCGTGCAGGTCGACCACGGCGAGACCGGCTGCAAGACGCCCGCCATCGCGCCCTACATCGACCGCACGCTCGCACATCGGGAGAATGTGGCGGCACGACGAGCCGCCAAGGCCGCGGCCAAGGCCGCGGCCAAGGCTTAGCTCTCGCCGTCGGGACCGTCGAGGAGTCGGCGGGCGACGACACGGGCGCCGTCGAGATCTTCGACGAATTGATCATCGGGGATGCTGCGAAGCACGTTCAGCTCCCTGACGCTCGTTGCCTGCGAGCCGTCGAGGCCCATCACGATGCACTTGGCGCCCGATTCCACGGCGACGTCGACGAGCTGGCCGACCATGTAAGCGGCGCTGTCGTCCATGTAGCGCGTGTCGGTGAAATCGAAGATCACCACCTCGTGCTCTTCCACGTCGTGGTTGATGGCGTTGAACAGCTTGATCGACGAGGCCGCCGTGTAGGTGCCCCGCAGCGACAGCAGGCCGGTGCGGGCCGCGAACGGATCGGGGCCGTCGAGGTCGAGACTGGGGATCGCTGGGCCGCCGGCGCCATCGGCGGCATCGGGGTCGGGCTGGTTCAGGAAGGTCATGTCCAGCAGCGGGGTGGAGACCGCATTGTCGAGCTCGAGGCGCTCGAATTGCCGGGAAGCGGTCATCGCTGCTGCGAGCAGGCCGGCGCCGACGGCCAGCAGGAGGTCGGACACCACCGACAGGCCCAGGGTGAGCCCCATGACGGCGTACTGATCGAATTGCGTCCGTCGCACCCGCACCAGGTATTGCCAGTCGATGATGTCGAAGCCGATCTTGATGAGGATGCCGGCCAGCACCGGGTGCGGGATGACCTCCGCGAAGCGTCCCAGCCCGAGCACCAGCGCTCCGAGCACCAGCGCGCACAGCGTCCCGGACACTCGTGAGCGGCCGCCGGCCTTGACGTTGGCGACCGTGGCCGACGTGGCCCCCGCGCCGGGCACCGCGCCGATGAACGCCGACAGGCAGTTGGCCGCGCCCACGCCGATCAGCTCGCGATTGGGGTGATGCGAATCGCGGGTCATCGAATCGGCGACCCGCGCCGTCAGCAGGCTGTTGATGGAGCCGAGCAGAGCGAGCGTCACGGCGGGCGGCAGGGCGCCGCCGATGCCGGCCCAGTCGAAGCTCGGCATCACCAGGTCTGGCAGGCCCGACGGCACCTCGCCGATGACGGCCACATCGTCGATCCACAGCACGCTGACCACGGTGGCCGCGAGCAGGGCGCCGACGGAGGGGGGCAGGATCCGTCCGAGCCGCCGCGGCCAGAACAGGCACACCGCGATCGCCAGGATGCCGAGCGCGGCGGCGCTGGTGTCGACGCTGCTGACCGCGTCGGGCAGTGCGCTGATGGAGGCCGCCACCCCGCCGAGCGCTACCTCGTGGCCCAGCAGCGGGATGAGCTGCACGACGATGATGATCACGCCGACAGCAGAGGTGAAGCCCGAGACGACGGGGTACGGCGTGTAGGCCACGAAGCTGCCCAGACGCAGCGCGCCCAGCAGGACTTGCAGGGCCCCCGCCAGCACCATGATGAACAGTGCTTTGTTGACGTCTCCTTGGGCGTAGTCGACCACCACCACCGACATCGCCACCGACAGCGGCGCCGTCGGCCCCGAGATCTGTGTCGTGGAGCCGCCTCCGAGCGCGGTCAGCAGCCCCACGGCCACGGCCCCGTAGAGGCCGGCGATGGCGCCGAGGCCCGAGGCCACGCCGAAGGCCAGCGAGAGCGGCAGCATCACCACGGCCGCGGTGAGACCTCCGAAGACGTCGCCGCGCAGCTGCTCTGCGGTGTAGTTCAGCGTCGGCGTCTTCAGCGCTGCCATGTCAACGCCGAGTCAGGCCGACTTCTCGGCTACTGGCCGAGGAAGGTGTCCAGCGCCTCCAGCACTGTGGCCTTGTCCGGAGCTACGAACACATGGGTCGCGCCCGAGCTGTAGATCGAGTCGCCGATGCGTACGAGGGCGCCGTAGCGGTTGACGGGAAGCCCCTGGAAGGTGGCCGTGTAGTCGGTGCCGAACGACTCGTCGCCGAGAGCGGGATCGTCGCCGTAGGTGAACGCGCCGATGGCGCCGGTCGACGGCTCAGGGAACTCGCCGCAGGCGACGATCTCTGCCTTGTAGTTGTTGAACGCCTGCGAGGCCACGTCAACTGACTCGAATCGGGTGATGGAGAGATCGAGGAACGGCCCCGTCAGCGGATCGGCCGCCCAGACGGCTTCGGAGTACGCCACAGGCAGCAGGCCGCCGTAGGCCGGGGTGCCGGGGCAGGTCTCGGGCCGCGGGATGTTCGTGGCGGTCTGCAGGGTGTCGAAGCCCTCCGGTGTCTGGCCTTCCAGCAGGGCGCCCTCCACGGCGCCGGGCAGCGCTGCGCCAGCAGAGGCTTCGGTCGTTGGCGGCGGCGCTTCGGTTGTCGTCGGCGGCGGCGCCGCAGTGGTGGGCGGCGGGGCTTCTGTCGTGGTCGGCGGAGCTGCGG
>NZ_JAPYOK010000039.1:0-16859 GCF_028283155.1 Candidatus Poriferisodalis multihospitum
GCGAAGCCCACGCCCGTCGCACGCCCGACGACCCGTCCGCCCCCCACACCAGCACGCAGCCACCGCACCGCGCCGAGCCCCGACACGGCCCCCACCAGCACAGCAGCCGCAATGCAGTAGTAGTTCAAGATCATCGGCCGCTCGACCCCGACTCAGCAGGGTGCCACAGCCGTTCTGCCCCAGCAGGGCGGGTCCGAACATCGGACCAAGGCGGCCCGCCACTGTCGAAGCCGACCGTGTGGTGCCGTTCGCCGTTGACCGCCTCAGCTCTCGATGGCCTGATCCGCGGCGGCGAGCCCGCCATCTGCGCCACCGTGAGCCGACTCACACCGATAGGCAAGTCGTCACTTGCCTGTTACAATGCCGGGCCAGTGGCCGACATCTACAAGGCCCTCTCGGACCGGACACGTCGAATCATCCTCGACGAGCTGGCCGAGCGCGATGGCCAAACACTGTTCGAGATCGGAGCACGGCTCGCCTCCAAGCATCAGCTGAGTTCGACCCGCCAGGCGATTTCCCAACATCTCGGTGTTCTGGAGGACGCCGGCCTCGTCTCAACCAGGCGTGAAGGCCGCTACAAGTACCACTTCTTCAACCCGGCACCGCTGTCGGAGATCAACCGGCGGTGGCCAAGAAAGGACCCAACAATGAGGATCGAACTCACCGGCGTGTTCGTTCACGACCAGGCGGAGGCCCTGGCGTTCTACACCGACGTGCTCGGCTTCCAGACGCGCCACGACATCCCGCTCGGCCAAGACCGCTGGCTGACGGTGGTCTCGCCCGAAGACCCCGACGGGCCCGAATTGCTGCTCGAGCCGTCGCATCACCCGGCGGTCAAGCCCTACCGCGACGCCCTGATGGCCGACGGCATCCCGCTGGCCCAGTTCGCCGTCGACGACGTCGACGCCGAGCACCAGCGGCTGACCGAGGCCGGCGTCACCTTCACGGTGCCCCCGACCGATGTCGGCGAGGCCTGGATCGCCGTGTTCGACGACACCTGCGGCAACCTCGTCCAGATCATCTCCGCCAAGCCCTGAGGACGACCCCTAGTCGACGACGGCGCAGCAGGTCGGCAACGCCGGCGATGTCGGCCCCACCGACACCCATGCACAGCCGCAGCAGGGCGGAGCCGAAGTCACGGCAGAGCCGTGGCGTAACTCAACGCACTACGATGTAGCGCAGCGCACTCGGCAAACCCAGGAGGTTGCGATGAGCCGACCGACCTCGCTGCGGTTGCCAGAAGCGCTGCGGGCGCGCCTCGACGACGAAAGCCGGCGGATCGCCAGCGCCCCGTCGTCGCTGGCAGTCGTGCTGATCGACGAAGGGCTCAAGATGCGGCGATTTGGGGGCATCGTGTTCCGTGACGGCCCGACGGGGCGCCGCGCCGGGCTGGCCTCCGGACCCGACGTGTGGGAGATCGTGCGTGATCTCAAGCGCCACGGCGCCGACCCCGACTCCGACGCCGACCCAGTCCACCTCGTGGCCAGCGAGACGGGCCTTGCGCCCGAGCTGGTCGGTCTCGCAGCCGACTACTACGCCACGTTCCCCGATGAGGTCGACGACCGCATAGCTGCCGACGCCGGAGCCGCCGAAGAAATGCGTGCGCTCGCGGATCGCCGAGAGCGCATGCTGTCGGCGTGAGGTGGCTGCTCGACGAGATGTACCCGCCCGCGGCCGCTGCCGAACTCGGACGGCTCGGCCACGATGCCCGCAGCGTCGCCGGCTCGGCGCTGGCGGGCGCCGATGACGAGCATCTCTATGAGCTGGCAGCCGGCGAGGGTCGCGTCCTCGTCACAGAGAACTTCGCCGATTACGCGGTCCTGGTGACCCGCAGCCTGGAGCGCAGCGCTCCCCGGGGCGTCGTCGCGTTCGTCAGAAAGAGCGACCTGCCCTCAGGAACAGCCCTGGGCCCAGCGCTCGCACGCCGCCTCGACGCATGGGCCGACGCCAACCCGTCGCCCCCACCCGGCACCCACTGGCCCTGACACCAACCCACCCGCGCCGCTACCCCCGACCGCTACCGTGGTGGCCGACAACCCCGAGGGGTCGCTGCTCCAGCGACTTCCGGGGTTCAGTCGTTCTGGCACCGGCTTGACGGTCCGCCGAAGTGGGCGGTCGACCTGGCGGGCGATGCGCTCGCTGGCGCGCAAGATCTCATGAGCTCTGTGGCACTGGGTCCCTACCGAGTTGCTTCTTGATTTCGATTGCCACCACTGGGCGTTCGGTGACGGTCGCATGGAAACTGCCAGAGCCGTCTCGAAGCCAGCCGGCGTCTCGAATGACGACGTTGACCGGGCGGCCCAGACGTCCCTCGACGCCGCCGAGCGCTTCGTAGAGCTCGGCTCGGTCGGGCTCGCCCAGCACCAGCACGTCGATGTCGTTGACAGGCCGTCTGCCGGCGACGCCGTGCAGGCGCGCTGCCCACGAGCCGAACACATACGCAGCCTTGATCCCGCCGACGCCTTCCAGCGCTTCGGCGAAGACGTGCGGCGGCCCGAACGCCTTGACCAACAGATCGGACAGGCTGTCGTAGTACGGGCTGTCGGTGTCGGCTCGCACGAACCTGGTGTTGCCCGATCGGCGGCTGATGATGATGCCGGCCGCTTCGGCGCGTTCGACTTCACGATGCACCGAGCTGAGCGGCACCCCGACACGATGCGCCAGTTCGCTCATGCTGGTTTCGCGGTCTGGGTCGCACATCAGATAGGTGAGTACTTCACCTTGCTGACGCGATCGCAAGATGGGGAGCAGACTCGGCGCCGACCTAACTTCCATACATCGGAAATTATATTCCGTTCAATGGAAGTTGGATGCCACCGACGAGCGTCAGCGGTCGGCGGGGGTGTGCTCCTCGGCGTGGACCGTGTGGCGGAACGACGTGATCGTGATCCGCAGCGTGACGCAGCCCTCGAAGCGCACCCGGAACGGCTGGCTCGTGTACTTGTGGCTGAGGGCGTCGAGCACGACCATCTCGGGGTCGGGCTCGATCTCGGCCACGCCGCGCAGCTGCAGTTCCTCGTAGGGGTTGTCGAAGTCGACGACCGAGATGACCACGCGAGGATCCCGGCGCAGGTTGGCCACCTTGTGCGAGCCGTTCCCGGTGGAGACGATCACCGTGGAGGCGTCGACGGGGTCGATCCATACCGGGGCGATGCTCGACGTGCCGTCGGTACGGATGGTGGCGAGGTGTGCGAAGTTCGGTTTGCGCAGCAGCTCCTGAGCGTCGTCGCTCAAGACTGCCGGTGCTGATGCCGCCGATGCCGTCATGGATGCTCCCGTCTCCCGCAAATCCAGCCCAGCATGCCCGCCTCGCGACCAACATCGGAACTACCCCGCCGCTGCCAGACTGCGGCGGTGGGCGAGGAGCTGCTGAGCGGTGGGCTGGCCAACGCCGGCGCGGTGGTGCGCTCGGGCCCCCATGTGCTGCGCCCCGCCACTCCGTACACGCCGAGCATCCACCGGTTCTTGGCCTCGCTCGAGCGGTCCGGCTTCGAGGGTGCGTCGGTGCCGGTCGGGCTTGACCCTGACGGGCGGGAACGGCTGAGCTTCATCGACGGGGACGTCCCCGTTCCGCCCTATCCCGACTGGGCACAGTCGGATTCGGTCCTCGCATCCGCCGCCGATCTGATGAGGTGCTTCCACACGGCGGCGAGCGGCTTCGACCCGTCCCCGATGGCGTGGAATACCGAGCTGGCTGATCCGGCGGGCGGAATGGTTGTCTGCCACAACGACGTGTGCCTAGAGAATGTCGTGTTTCGAGATGGGCGGGCGGTGGCGCTGATCGACTTCGACTTCGCTGCCCCCGGTCGTCCGCTGTTCGATCTCGCCTGCTTCGCCCGCATGTGCGTGCCGATCGACGATGACATGAGCGCTTCCCGGCTTGGCTGGCACGATGCCGACCGGGGACCTCGGCTGCGATTGGTTGCCGAGAGCTACGGGCTGGACATCGCCGAGCGCGCCGAATTGCTCGGCCTGGTCGACCGGTCCATGCAGGTCGGCGCAGAGCTCGTCCGTCGCCGCGCCGAGGCCGGCGATCCCAGCTTCGTGAAGATGTGGGCAGAGATGGGCGGTCAGCAACGGTTCGATCGCCGCCGGGACTGGTGGGCCCAGCACCGCCCCCACATCGAGTCGACCGTCCTGGCGAGCTAGACGACGCCGTCGGGCTATCACCGTCTAGTCCGGACTGTGAGACGCCCTGCGGGGAAGCCTTGCGACGTGCGCGCACCGGGCTCCGCACGGTCCGTGAGCCGTGAATCTCCTTGGAAGTGACAGAGATCCCTCGCAAGGAGGGACCCCGGGTCCTGAACGACGAAGCGCACAGGATGACACCTTCCGATCGGGAGTCGTGGAGTCAGCCACGACGGCCGTTCTCAACCAGGTAGACGAAACCAAGTGGCCCTCGACGTCAACCAGTCGAAATGCACCGAGAAACTGGTTGTCGTAACGACCTCACCGTTGGTCTCGTGCCGGTCTAGCTGCAACGAACCGAACGGTGCTCAGAATTACCCGCTGAGCGGTCGTCACTACCCTGTGATTAGATTCCAGCGACCGCACCAAGGAGGACACTCGGCCATGGCACCCACTTCAATCGACGAGCAACGCCCTACCTCGACTCGTGCGGGATGAGCGGTGGCTGTCTTCCTAGTTCACATGCCTGAAGGCGAATCTGATGACGTGTCTGAGAAGGTGGCCGCTGCTTATCCGGGCAAGGCGAGCCACGAAATCAAACCGCACTGGTTCCTAGTCAGAGATGACAACACCACATCTGCAGTTGGAAAGAGAGTGGGCATCGGAGATGACGACGACACTCGAACACTCGGATTCGTGCTGAAGCTGAACTCGCAGTACTCCGGCATGTATGCGAGGTCGCTGTGGGAGTGGCTGGAACTGGAGTTGGCCGAGAACGGCGGCTCATGAACGCCGCTGAGAGCGAGGCCAGCGAGGCCTCACAACCAGCAACAGCCCGACTCGATGCCGACTGGGACGATCCTCGGTCACTGGATAACAGGATTACTCAGCTGGAAACCACAGTGCGAGACCTGCCTGCCAATCATGCGGAGCGTCTCGCCAAGACCGAAGCGACCATCGACCTGCTGAGGTGGTTGGTGGCAGTCGGCGTCCCAGCCGCCGCGATCCTCTTGTCGGGAACAGCCGTAGTCGTCGTCACACTCGTCGTGGACATACTTGGCGTCACAGATTGACCCATTGGAAGGCGCGGCGCTCAACGAGCGTCGACCGGGGTTCGTCGAACAGCGTGATGGCTACGGGCTCAAGGCCGCCCACTGGCACCGAGCAGCTCGACTGCTTGCGCCCCATGCGATGCATGAGAGTGCTCTGTCAATTGCGGGGTGACAGTCTCCGATTCCGTCGGCAAACCCCAGGCGGTGTGGGGTGTATTCCTCAGCGGCTAGATCGTCGCGGCGATCTCGAGCGTCTTGTGCAGGGTCTCCAACTGCGGCAGTCCGTAGACATCGAATTGTCTGATTTGACCTGTGTACCAGCCGTGAACTCGCCGAGCGTCGTCCTCGCTGCCAGAGATCTTCGACGCGTACTGCTGGACGAACTCGTTCTCATCCGTCGGAATCTGGGTCCCGTCTGGAAGCGACAGCACGAAGCAATCGAGGTATCCGATGTCGTCGCGTCCTGAGAGGCGCTGGCGCATGTTCGAGAGCACCTCCCAGACATCTGCGGTTCCAGTGACGAAGCCCTCGTAGCAATCTCGGTCCAGATAGCGAAGCATCAGCATGCAGATCACCCATATGGGCCACAGGCGCTTGTAGTTCGGATGAGGCAGAGTCAAGTTGAGGTGCCGAATGACTTGTTCCACGTCACGCAGGCGCCCGCCGCAACTGTCGGCCAGCAGCGCAAGGATGTTGCGAACGTAGGTGTTGTGTTCCTGCAGAATCGGAGCACAGTCGGCCAGCTCGCGGCATGAGTGCGCCAGGTAGGCAGCCCACTCCTCAGTGGTCGGCTGTCGTAGCTGCACGGACAGGTCAACGAAGCGGCGCAAGTAGCCGTCCACATCGCAGTCCGATCCGTACCGGGTTTCGACAGCGTGCCCCAGTTCCACGCGATTGACGCCGAAGACGATCACGACCCCGGGCACATCGAACAGATGGCGCGCCTTGTTGAGCAGATCGAGTGCGTAGGTCGGCTCGCAGCGGTCAAGCTCATCCACGAGGATCACGAGCTTGGTATCGAGTTCGCTCACTTGTTCGCGGAGTGCAGCCGTGAAGGACGTGACGCCAGCGTCGATCTCCGCCCATTCGTCGAACATCGAGGACTCATCTGGATCATTCGGCGCGATGATTCCCCTGCTCAGGTAGCCAATCGCGCGCAACCCCACCTGCTTCGCAGTCTTCTTCACATCGTCCCAGACGCCTTTGTCCGCTAGCTCTGTCGTCAGTGCAGCAACTAGGTCGATCAGCGGACGCCCCGTGTGACCCTGCTGCCATGCGTTGAACTCGACGGTCGCCGCTTTCCCCTGCTCTAGATGGGCTGCACACATTCGCAGGTACGCCGACTTGCCCGTCCCGTAAGCCCCTTCGACAGAGATCACGAGCGGCCCATACGCGTTCTGGATCACAGAGCACAGAGATTCGACCGACTCCTTGCGATCGAGCCGGTCGTTGGCGAATGGAGCGTCAGTTGAGGACTCGAACTCCTTCGGGCGAAGATCAATGAGGCGAGGGTCTGCATCGGACATATGCGGCGCTCCTGAATCGAAGTCCGGTCAGGCTAGGAACCATGCGCCGACGGCATTCGGCGCCGCCGTACCCTCCGCCCGTGGCACCGACGCGAGTAGATCCATTCGACGCTGACATCATTCAGGGGGTTGCCGACGTCTTGGGCGAGACGGTCGACGGACTGACGGGAACCGAGATCGACCAGGCGCTCACCCAGATCGGTGTCCCGGATGTGAGTCCTGGGATCACCAAGCGGCACCGCATTTTCAACGCTCTCGCATCGCATCAGCAAAGGCACGGCCACGGCAAGAGCCTCGTGGCGTTCATCAACAAGACCATGGCCCCGGTGAGGTATCGCAATGAGGGGGTGCTACATGCGCGCCGCATGGCTGAACTCAATGAGGTCCTGATCTATGCGGGCCTTGCGGTCAACGGCAAGGGCGATGTCGTGAGACTCAAGAGCGGGGCTGCTTCCACTCTCGATGAGGCCGCTCGGCACGGAGGTGACTTTCGCTCGCAGCTTCGCGGGCGGGGTATCCACCGTCGGGTCCTCGACTACTGCACTGATGAGCTTCTGCAGAAAAACAACTTCCACGCCATGCTCGAAGCCTCCAAGAGCATCCCCGCCCACCTCCGCGAAGTGGCCGGCGTCCAAGGAGACGGCGCAACACTCGCGGACAAGACCCTGTCCCCGGGCAAAGGGCCGCTCGTGGCGATCAACGATGGTGTCTCCGACAGCGACCGAGCTGAACAGGCCGGGTTTGCCAACCTCGTCAAGGGAATCCTGGGCATGTATCGCAACTTGACAGCCCATGAGCCACGACTGCACCGTGAAGTCACGGACGACGAGCTGCTGGAAGCTCTCACGATGATGTCGATGGTGCATCGGCGCCTCGACACAGCTCGCCGGGCACCGGCGTCCTGAGTCTCGCGGTGGACACTCGTCGCTCGTGCAAGTCAGTCTCGCCCTAGCGACGCCCCAACGCCGATGAGATGTTCCGGTTAAGGGTCAGAGCGTCGGTTGCGAAACGCTCCAGCCATTCCGTGGTGATCCAGTAGACGCGAGACGACGTTGCTCGATCGTGGGGTTTGTGCCGACGCAGCCGTTGCAGGGATTCACCCGTCTCGCTGATCTGCTGCGTCGCGGGATGTGAGTGCGCCATGTCCTCGCGTCGAGAGACGATTTCCGCGTACCGCTCGGCGAGGGGGCTCAGGTCCGTGTCGTGCCCCCATCGCTCGGCCAAGAGATTGCTCAGAGTGCGTGGGGTCCGTTTCGAAAGCGACGTGACGGTTCTGCTGGTCTCGTCATGGAGTGTGTAGATGACGAGCCACTCCAAGTAGAGGAACGCGTAGTTCGCCCAGCCGAGCGCAACGAGGTAGTCATTGTCGGGTCGCACTCTCAAGGCACTCTGCGTACATGTCCTGACTGGAACCAATGCACGAGCAGCGCCGCGGACTGGACGAGCATCTGAGCTGTCTCGGCAGTCGCTTCGGCGGGCTGGCTGGGGTTGCCGTGCCGTCGGTAGCCCTTCCAGACGAGGTCCATCATGGCGATGACGGCATTGACGTCGTCCGAGGCGTTCGAATCGGTTGTCCACTTGTGCGGAGCGTCGCGCATCGCCGTGATCATCTTGCCCAGCGTCGCCAGAGAGTCATTTGGGGTCACGACAGGTTTCGCCGCGGCCTCGATTGCCCGCACAGCCTCGTCGCAAGCGGCGGTGGGCTCCGGTTCACGTCCGAAGGCCTGCGACCACGCTTGCCGCAGATGATGCGATGCCGAGTCAGTACCACTGGTGGCCGCTTCAACGAGCTCAGTGAGTTCGGCAGGCTGCCGGAACTGCAACTCATAGTCGCCGTTCTCGTCAACTCCGACGGTGTACTCGCTACGGGCCTCGGCAAGCATCCTTGACAGTCCAACGGCGTCTTCAGGATCGTGATCAACGGCCAACGCCAGATCGACGGCGTTGATCAGCAGAACATGATCCTTTTGAAGTTCATACATCAGGTCGCTAGCGCGGCGGGACAACTGCATTCCGGTGCTGCGCTCCAGTCGACCGACGTCGTCCGCACGTACCCATCCCCTGACGCAGTAGTGCGGCTCAACCCAATCGAGAAGCGATGGCAATAGTCCGTCAGGCACACCTTCCTGCAACACATAGAAATCTTCGAGCTGTTTGGGATCGTGTCTGACCGAGAACGGCGGTCTCGTCATGTCGCCTGCCTTCATCTCACGCCGCTGCCGATCGAGAGCAGCGTCGCTGCTTCCCGCAGTCGATTCCGTTTCCCCCACCCGGAACTTCTGCGGCTGCGGTTCGATGCGGAGTGACAGCACGAAACGCAGCCGCGCGATGTTCGCGCGCCCGGCGATCCGTGGAGTGGATGGTCGATGCACCGGAGGGGGGCTGTCGGGAACCATGCGGCGCCTGCTCGCTGGTGAGCTGCGTCCGAGACCGAGCCTTCAGTCGGGCGATCGCAATCCCTCGCCAGCAACGTGCGGCCGTTATGTCCTAGGCGGCACGATGTGACGGGTCCGCCTTACGTCGTCTGCTGACCGCGCCGCCGGGGGTAGCGAGGGCCAAAACCTCTTTGACGCGGCGCAGCCGTCCGGTGAGCATGCGTCCCGTGAAGAAGCGAGAGCTCATGCGTCAGCTCGCAGCAATCGCTCGTGTGGGAGGTGTCGATCTCCGCTTGCTCCGCGAGGGACGGAATCACGAGATCTGGATGGTGGGAAGCGAGCGGTTGGTCATTCCGCGGCATCGTGAGATCAACGAGCACACGGCGCGTGGCATCCTCGCGGAAGCTGGCAAGATGGTTGAACCATGAAATCTGAAGCGACCACCTTGGGACATCGCGTCGAAGTCGTGCGCTCTGGCGACTGGTGGGCGATAACGGTTCCCGCGCTCCGGGGCGTCTTCTCGCAAACGAGGAACCTCGATGAGGTGCCGGAGGTCGCTCGCGAGGCGATCGCTCTGATGCTCGACGTTGATCCGGCTGAAGTGGGCCCGATCGACGTGAGTGTGCAGCCGCAGCAGGGTGAGGCTGAGCTTCTCGCCGAGTAGGGCCATCGCCGCCAAGTCTGTTCGTGCGGCGCCTACGCGCTAGACGTCCCGGGATGCATCAGCACCGGCGACACTCCCAATGAGGTGCTCGAGGGCATCCGCGACGCAGTCGTTGTTGCCTCAACGGCGATGAACCAGGTGTCAGCCTCAACTGGGGAGGTTGGGCACCGACGACGCCATCGGGATCGCCACCGTGGCGTAGAACCAGACCTGCACTGGCACTGAGACCATCGCCATCACGGCGATTGACCGTCGGCGAGTCAGGAATGCCAGCCCGACGATCGCCGCGATTGTCACGGCAATCACCGTCCATCCCGCCACGTACCGCTGCTCGCACGGAGCATCCCAGTCGAAGCCGCAGAACGCAGTTCCAAAGACCCAACCCCCGAGGTACCACGACAGGAACAGCGATCCGAGGAGCCAGGCCAGCAGGTGCGCTACGACACCGGGGCGTCTGTCGAGTAGTCCGGTGCTCGGCCGAGGCGGCGGCACGGGCATGGGTCGCATCGCTTCTCGGGACTTTCGTGCCACCCGCCGAAACTATCTGGGTCGGAGCACCGAATCGATGGAAACGGTCCGGTCAGGTCATGCGGCCGGGTATGAGCCGATTCATCGAAAACGATGCTGAATAATCGCTTGTTTCGATGTCCTCACAAGGCCAAGATCGCAGCGGGGACAATTGCCGTTATCCATGACCGTGAGTCCCCTGGCAGGCCGAAGCCGCAGAGTAGCAACGCTGTCGAGGGCCTTCCGAGACTGAGCTTCGCCGTGTCGGTCAGGTCGTCTGATGCCGCTGGCAGGGGTCCCGCGGGTAGCTGTAGAACTGCGCGACTGCGCCCCGGTCAGCGGTCTCGTTGCGGGTGTAGTGGGCGGGCATCGTCGGAGAACGCCACCGTCCTGCCGTCATCAGGCTGGGCAGCTCGACGCCGATGCGGGCGAGGTCCTGAGCCATTCCGACACGTGGCGAATGCCCGCTGAAGCCGTCGCCCAAACCGGCCGCCAACGCCGCCTTCTTGATCCGAAGCGAGATCTGATTCGGGCTGAGCTCGAATACCCGGAGCCCTGCCGGGGCACCATCGCGAATGGACGCAAGGGCCTCCATGGTCGGCGCCGACACGAACACCACGGCACCCTCGCCATCGGGGTCGGTCTTCGAACGCCGGATCAACAGCCGTCCGCTGCCGTCGGGCACCGTCTCGATGTCACTCCAGGTCAGCGCAGCGCATTCGGAAACCCGCAGCATCGCGTCGCGCATGAGCCTCACGAGAGCGATGTCGACGCTTCCTCTCCTCGCGGCAGCCTGGGCGCTCTCCCGCCTGCCGTTCTTCCCGAGACGAGGCTGGCAGGCGGTGGCTGCGATGGCGTCGAGCGCCTCTGCCGTGAGACCCTTCGCCTGCTTCTGAGCCTTGCCGGCCGCCCGAGTCGCGCCCCGGAGGGTTCTCTTGACGTCAGGGTGGCTGCACGGGTTCTCGAAGCCGCAGTTGTTGTGGACGTAGGCGATCGCAGCGGCGGCGACGCGCAGCGTGGCGGGCTTGTGCCCGAGCTGCTCGAAGCGTTCGGCCAGGTACGCAGCGACATGCTCGGGCTCAGCGGCGAGTGCCGGGGTGCCTCGAGTCGCGGCCCAGGTGACGAAGTTCCGCCATTGGCTTCGGTAGCTGCGGATCGTGTTGGCAGTGATTTCGTGGCGGAACAGCCCGTTGAGGTTCTGCGCATCTGATTCTGTGAGAAGGCCGAGGTCGAGTGCTTCGTTGATCCGAGGGGCCTCGACCTTTGGCAGTGGCGGGTTCACGCGTGATGGCACTGAAGTGGAAGTCGGCCCACGCGGTTCCGTCATGGCCTGCTGCCGCTAGCCAGCGATCTTTGTGAAGGCCGCCGGCTGTATGCGACATTTGCACAGTTACATGTAGCCATACGAAGGGCGGAACTTAGGCGATAACGGCAATTTCACACGGCGATCGAAGACCAGGTCAGCCCAGGCGACTGCGCCGGGCTTCGAAGCGGCATGACCGGCGGCTCCGACCGGGCAAACGTGCTCGACAACGCCAGGGAAGCGCTTGAGCACTACTCGCCCCAAGCAACTGATGGCACCTGGTTGGAGGAACTCACGGTCGATGTGGCTCCGTTCCTGGCCGATTGGGATGTCGAGATCTGCTACCCGTGGGCTGCTTGGCCGGCACGGGAAGAGCACTTCCCCTCCGTCGGTGAACAGGACATCGGTATTGACCTGATCGCGGAACGACGTTCCGACGGCCGCCCCATCGCCGTCCAGTGCAAGGCCCGCAAGCTTGAGCCAGACGGCTCCGGCCAGGAGATCGGCAAGAACGAGATCGCCAAGTTCTCCGCGGTCGCCGCGAACGATCTCTTCGCCGAACGCTGGCTGGTCACCAACGGCGCCAATCCCCTCAACGCCAACGCCGAGAACGCCATCAAGGTCAGCGGCAACCTCATCAAGCTCGTCAACCTGACGGCCGATGTCACGGCCGAAGCAATCACCGGCCACGCCGGCACCGAAGCCGACGACGATTGCCCGCACTGCAGCGATCCCGACGCCAAGCAAACCCGCACATGCATGCAGCGCGAAGCGGTCGAGGACAGCGTCCGCATACTCCAAGAGCACGCCGCTACCGACTCTGGTGGTCTGCCTGTGGGCCAGGCCAGAGGACGCATCATCCTGCCCTGCGGAGCGGGCAAGACCCGGGTCGCACTGCGCATCGTCGAGGAACTCACCTCCGCCGGCGAACTCTCCGTCGTGCTGTGTCCGTCGATCGCGCTCGTCGCGCAGCTGCGGCGTGAATTCCTCCAGAACGCCCACGCCGACATCAGGACCATGGCGGTGTGCTCGGATCAGACTGCTGGCTACGACCCGAAGAAGGAAGGGAACGCCAAACGAGCACTTGACCCCACCCAGGACAACAGCAACATCAGCGCCTCAGAGGTCAAGGGCATGGTCACCACCGATCCCGCCGAGATCGCCGCTTGGGTCGCCGGCGGCAGCGAGGATCCTCGCATCAGCGTCATCTTCGGGACCTACCAAAGCGCCAGCCGTGTCGCGGAAGCCCTCGAACTTGTCGGCACCAACGTCCAGGTGCTCGTCTGCGACGAAGCCCACCGCACTGCCGCCCTGCGCCGCCACCGCAAGCCAGACGAGCAGGCCCGTCTCCAAGAGTTCACGCTGTGCCATGACCAGGAGGCCTTCCCGGCCCGCTACCGCATCTACCAAACCGCCACGCCGCGCATCTACAACCACACCAACTCACCCCGCAGGGTTGACGCCTCCGACTTCGTGGTCCGCTCCATGGACGACGAGACGATCTTCGGCGTCGAGCTCTACCGCAAGAGCTACGTAGAAGCTGTCCACAACGGCTGGCTGTCGGACTACCGCATCATCGCTCTCGGCGTCAACGATCCTGAGGCGTTTGCTGCTGCCAACGAGCTGGCTCGCAACACCGAGTCCAAAGGCAAGTCGAAGCTCACCACGGTCGACTACCTGCGCGGCTTGGCGCTGGTGCTGGCCATGGGCGGTGCCACCCGGACCAACAGCGAGCATGACGTCACGATCGAGTCGTGCATCGCCTTCATGAACACCGTCGACAAGTCCAAGAACATGGTGAAGGACCTGCAGACGGACGCAGTCCGCGAGTGGCTCGCTGATCGCATGGATGGCCAAGAGCCCGCCGACTTTGAACTTGAACACCTCGACGCGACCTACAACGTCGCCAAGCGGGACAACGCCAAGCAGCATCTGGCCGCTGCGACTGCCGACGCCCCGCACGGCATCGTCAACGTCGGCATCTTCGGCGAGGGGACCGACTCGCCATCGCTCAGCGCGGTCGCCTTCCTCGAACCTCGCAAGAGCCCGATCGACGTGGTTCAGGCCGTCGGCCGGGCCATGCGCACGGCCCCGGGCAAGAAGTACGGCTACATCATCTGCCCGATCCTGATTCCGCCCAATGACGATCCCGAACGGTGGCTGACGAGGGCGAATCCCGAAGAGGGCTGGTCAGAGCTGGGGCAGATCCTGCTGGCCTTGCGAGCGCACGACAGCCGTATCGAGGACGAACTCGCCGACATGCTGCAGGTGTACGTGCCGCCGCCGCAGCTGAACTTGGAGACAACCAGCCTGGTGGGGGTCGCTTCAGCTTCGACCGGCCGCATCCGCTACGGCGAGCATCGCGGTCCCACCGACGTGGTCTTCGAGGTGGTCGAAGCAGCAGCCGCGGCTGACACACCCCTTTCAAAGCACGGCATTACGCCAGTGCGTCCCGAAGAGTGGACGCCCGAGACCGAACCAACCCAGATCGTCACCGTCGCCCCAACCACTGATGGCGCGCTGCAGCTACGCCGCGACACCGTGGTGCGCAACGAACCGCAGGCCACCGAGGTTCGCGGTCAGGTCGATGCAGAGCGAACCAAGAAGCACGCTCGCAAGATGATCAACGACGGCGAGGGCGTGCCGGTGCCGTCGAAGGCGGAACGAAAGAAAAAGACCGCCAAGACCAAGAAGCAGAAGCAGGAAGAACACGCCCAGCAAATGCTGGAGCTCATCGAGGGCGAGTTCGGCACCGACATCACGGTGAACCTGCTCGCCAAATCGGGCCTGCGGCGCGACCGCGTCAGCCGTGACTTGAACGTTCTCGAGGAGAGCGTCAATGAGGCAGCTCACCACCTCAGACGAGACGAGCTAAAGGCAGCGTTAGACGCTCACTTTGGTCTTGACCAACTGGCCGCCGACAAGCGCTCAGATCAGGCCGACGGCTGCACCATCGCAGCGCTGCTGCTGATGAACGCAGCCATGTTGCATCAGCGCATCGCCGCCGGCAGATGGCTTCGAGACATCGAACCACTGTCGGAGATCAAGAACGATCCCGAAGTTGTCGAGCGCCTCCGTGACAACTGGCAGAACATCACGCGGCAGGACTTTCTGCCGGTGATTGACCCCGCGATGAGGTCGATCAATGCCATTCGCCAATCGGGCAAGCTCGCCGGATTGGAGCGGGCGCTGCGGCACTTGGCGGCCGAAGCCGAGCGCATTGCCGAAACCTACGCCGACATGGGCGCCGACCATGCCGGACCGCTGTTTAACAAGGTGATGGGCAACCAAGCATCTGACGGTGCCTTCTTCACTCGCCCGCCCGCGGCGACCATGGCGGCGCGGCTCGCGCTCGATGCTTGCGGGGAACGGGACTGGACCGATGCAGCAACCTGGCGCGCCCACAAGTCGGTCGACTTGGCATGCGGTAGCGGCACGTTGTTGGCGGCGTTACTGACAGACATGAAGCGTCGAGCGGGTGAACAGGGCGCGCTGCCCGAGAAGTTGACAACGCTTCAGAAGCTCGCTGTTGAAGACGTGCTCAAGGGCATGGACATCAATCCAGTGTCACTGCAGCTCGCCGCTACGCAGCTCACCGCCGGCAACTCCAACATCAAGTACAGCGGCATGGGCTTGTATCAGATGCCCTACGGCCCAACCGGCGACTCCATGGTTCCCATTGCTGCCGGAACGCTGGAGCTGATCGCCGAAGACGATGTCGTGCCACAACCTGCTCCCGAGATGTTCGCCAGCGCAGCCCAGGGGACTGCGATGAGGGTGAGCCTTGGCGACCCAGAAGTGGCGCGAGCGGCGCAAGCCGCCGTGGGTGCACGCATTGCCATCATGAATCCGCCGTTCACCAACCGGGAGAAGATGGGCGAGAAGTTCCCGGATTCGACTCAACAACTCCTACGCAGGCGAACCGACGGCCTAGAACAGAGGTTGGTGGCTGCCGATTCGAATTTGGAGGGCTTTGTCGACAAGAACGCCTTGCGGCCGCTCTTCGTTGCTCTCGCTGAGAGGTGTCTCGACGAGGACAACGGCCTCCTAGTGATGATTTGCCCGACAATCGCTCTGACGGCCCCGTCGGCTGTGCAAGAACGTCGGATACTTGTTGAGCGCTTCCAAGTCCACACGGTTCTCACATGTCATCAGCCCGGCAACATCAATCTCAGCCAGAACACCAGCATCAATGAGAGCGTCGTCGTCTTGCGTCGCCACGGGAGTGACTCACTGCCAACGCGGTGCATCGGTCTTGACCGCTTTCCTAACGACGACACTGAGGTCGCCGAGCTGTTCGCTGCACTTGCAGAACGGGAAGTGGGTGTGCTTGTTGACGGCTGGGGCGAAGTCTCAGAGTGGCCTGCTGGTCGGGTCAAGGAGGGCGACTGGACGGCCGCGATTTGGCGTTCTCCGGCGCTCGCTGATGCGGCAGCCGAATACGCCGCTGAAAGCACGTTGAGGCCAATGGTGGACCGTGGACTGAGGGTGCATGCGGCGGGCAAGCAATCGATGAGCCCGTATCGCCGGTTGACGGCGGCGACAGCCACCTCGTTTCCCATCCTCAAGAGCAAGGGCGCTGATGGGCAGCTGCGGATCGAAGCCATGCCGGATGAACACTGGGAGTGGACTCTGGAGGGCGAGCCGCCAATTCTCAGCAAGGCCGGCAACTTGCTGGTAACCGCAGGACAGCGCGTGAGTACTGGGCGCGTCACTGCGGTCGCCTCCAGCGCCCGACACGTTGGCTACGGCTGGATGCCTGTCACCGGCGCGACGTCAGACCAGGCGAAGGGCATTGCGGTGTTCCTCAACTCCACAATTGGCCGGTTGCTACTCATGCGAACGCCGAGCCTCGCCCTTGACTTTCCGAAGTACAACCCAGCTGTGTTCAACGCACTTCCCATCCCGGATTTCTCGGATTCGGACATCTGCTCAACGCTCACCGACTGCTGGACCGCAACCCGTCGAATGCCGGTCCCGCAGTTCCGCGATGGTGAGTGCGAAGTCCGCCAACTCTGGGATGCCGCCGTCTGCACTGCTCTCGGATGGGACGAAGCCGAAATCGCTGCCCTCCGCAAGCTCCTCCACGCCGAACCCCACGTCCGTAGCCTCGCCTACGGCCAATTCACCGATTGACCCCGCGAACGCCGTGCTTGACAGACAGCGGCACCTGCCCTCGCCCGATTTTGGACTCTGAGCCTGCGGGGGTCTGTCAGATTTTCTGTGTATCCGGCGGTGGTGGTTTTCATCGGATGTGGTCGGCGATGCGGTCGCCGTAGTGGACGGTCAGGGTGTTGAGGATGG
>NZ_JAPYOK010000004.1:0-15574 GCF_028283155.1 Candidatus Poriferisodalis multihospitum
CGTTCACTTCTCGACCGACCAGCGCCAGCACACCGGCGGGACACCTGAGGTCACCATCGAAGCGGCGAACGTGCGCGACCTGGTGCGGCAACTCGCAGAGCTGTTCCCGTCGCTGAACGCGCACCTCGTCGAGACGTCGTCCACCGCAGTCGCCATCGACGGCGAGATCATCCCCGACCCCTGGCTCGAAGAGCTCACCCCAACGTCAGAGGTGCATCTAGTCCGCCCGCTAGCGGGCGGATAGGCCACCGCACCATGGCTGCGCCGACTCCGCGTACCTGCCCACGATTTTCTCGATGGGCAAGTTCACAATGAGCGCCACGTCTAGGGCTGGTTCAAGAGTTCGTGCATGGGTTGTGCGCGCAGGCGACAAAGGGCAGCACGTCAAGCACAATCTGCAGCACGACATCGTGACCATCGAGTGGGACTTCGTCGGCGACCTTCGGAACTATCCGACGAAGGAATCGCTCAAGCAAAAGTTCTCAAGTGGCGATCCAAGCGGATACGAACGAAGCCACAACAGGAGTGTCGGGCGCCAAGTGGCCAAACTGCTTGCTTTCCGCGACGAGATCGAGCGAAGCGACATCGTCGTCATGCCGCTCAAGGACCGTGACAAGAATCAGTACGTCGCAATCGGGCAGGTCACCGGCGCATACGAGCACGATGCGGCTCATGGTCCCGGCGTTCATCACCGGTTGCCTGTCGAGTGGTTGGCCGAGAGGGTGCACAGGCGCGACTTGGGCGACCTAGTGGGCTCGATCAATTCAGGCGGAACTCTGTTCGAGATTGACAAGGACAAGCATCCAGCATCTCGACTGTTGAACATTGCCGTCCCATCGCTTTCAGGCGATGAAGCAGGCTTGCAGAGTCTCGGCGGCCGAGCAGTCCCGGAAGGGGCGGCGGAACGCATTGAGGTCATTCGATACGAACGTAACGTCGAGAACCGCGCGGCCTGCCTGGAGCACTTCGGGTACCGCTGCCGAGTATGCGATCTCGACTTCGAGGAACGCTACGGCGACCTAGGTCGCGGCTACATGCACGTTCACCACGTCATCCCGCTACACCAAGTCGCGATGGTTCCCAACTATCGCGTCGACCCCATCAGAGACCTGCGGCCGGTGTGTCCCAACTGCCACGCCATGCTTCACCGACCCAAGGACCGCACTCTCACTGTGGAAGAGCTGCGCGAACTTCTTCGGCCGGAGAGATCCAACAACGGTTGAGGCGCGCTGGCTCAAACATCGTCTCGACCGGGCAGATGCCGCCCGTCTTGGCTCGTCGAGCAGGCTCAAGACAACCTGGCCGGAGCCCGTCGCTCACTCAGGATTGGTTGAAGCGGCGAGACTCTCGGCGAGGGCTTGGATCTCGGCGAGGGCGGCTTCGAGGTCTTCGGCTATCTCGGCGGCGAGGACCTCTGGGGGCGGCAGGTTGTCGGCGTCCTCGAGGCTCTCGTCTCGTAGCCAGAACAGGTCGAGGCTGACTTTGTCGCGGGCGATCAGCTCGTCAATGGGGGTAGCGCTTGAACCGTTCGGACTCGGTGCGCTGGTGGCGGGCGTCGGCCCGATAGCAAGCGACAAAGTCGTCGAGGTCGGCTCTGGTGAGCGGGTTCTGCTTGAGCGTGAAGTGTTTGTTGGTGCGCAGGTCGTACACCCACAGCTCTCGCGTCCATGGGTCCTCGGCGCCCTCGCGGCGGCGGAAGAACAGCACATTGGCCTTCACGCCCTGGGCGTAGAAGATCCCTGTCGGCAGCCTCAGCAGGGTGTGGACCTCGCAGTCGTGCAGCAGCCGGCGGCGGATCGTCTCGCCGGCACCGGCCTCGAAGAGCACGTTGTCGGGCACCACCACTGCGGCGTCGCCGCCGATGCGCAGCAGGCTCACGACGTGCTGGACGAAGTTGAGCTGCTTGTTGCGGGTAGTCGCCCAGAAGTCCTCGCGCTCGTAGCTGTCGGATGACGACCGGCCGAACGGCGGGTTGGTCAGCACCATGTCGAACGGCTTGCCGGGAGAGTCCCGCAGAGCGTCGTCCACGACGATCGGCGAGTCGGACTCGGGGCTCTCGATGCCGTGCAGCAGCATGTTCATCGCGCAAAGACGGGCAGGCAGATCGGCGATCTCCCACCCGGTGAAAGCACCCGAGCGCAGATGCTCAACTTGGTCGGGCTCCAAGTGCGGGAACCGCTCCACGATCGACCGGTACGCACCCAGGAAGAACCCGCCGGTGCCGCAGGCCGGGTCGCAGATGCGGTGGCCGGGCTCGGGCGCCATCACATCGACGATGGCGTTGATGAGCGCCCTTGGAGTGAAGTACTGGCCCGCGCCCCTGGCGCCCTCCTGAGCGGTCTTCTCGATCAAGCCCTCGTACGCATCGCCCTTGAGATCGGCGTCGTAGCTCATCCACTCGTGCTGGTCGATGAACTCCTTGACGAGCTGCTCTAGCTTGGCCGGAGTCTGGATGCGGTTGCGGGCCTTGTGGAAAACCACACCGAGCATGTCCTCGCTCGTGCCCAGCGCCGACAAGCACTCGCTGTAGTGCTTCTCGAGATCCGACCCGGAGCGACTCAGCAACGACTGCCAGTCATGCTCCACAGCAACGATGCGGTCGCCTCCGAGCATCACGAACTGCTCATCGGCCATCTTCAAGAACAGCAAATACGTGAGCTGCTCCAGATAATCGCCGTAGGACAAGCCGTCGTCGCGCAGCACATCGCAGAAGTCCCACAGCTTCTGCACCATCGTCTTCGGGTCCTGCGCAGGCATCGGCTCACGCTACGTCTTCGGGTCCTGCGCAGGCATCGGCTCACGCTACGTCACCCGGACGGCAGTGCTGCGGTCGGTCTCCCAGCCGGAGCGTTGTTCGCCCCTAGCGTGCAGTCTCGTGCACTGGCTCTTTCAGGTCTTGGTCGATGAGTATCCGACCAAGACGTCGCGAACGGCCGAATCAGTGTGGATCTGGTGCCTCCGCGTTCAGAATGCAATCCAGGCTGTCTTGGGCACGGACAACGAACAATACGAGAACATGGAATGGGTGCGTCAACGAATGGTGTGGAGCGTTGACATCGAGCCGAGACGCCGTCGGCGCGAACGGGAGCTGTTCGGCGAGCTGCTGCCGGTGGCACGTACGACGCTAAATTTGGCGGCGCTCATGGACCGCAATCGCGTCATCGGCTTGCGGCTCGTGGATCTGCATCCATGGGTCGCGGAGGCGGCCGAACCGCTCTTTGAGGACGGGCACCGAAAGCAAGCGATCCTCGCTGCAGCGCAGAACGTCGAGGTCCGCTGGCGACAACTGCTCGGCATTCCCACTGGCACCCTCACCGAGCTGGCCCAGGAATCGTTTTCTGCGGCGGAGCCGAAGGCGGGACACCCTCGGTTGCGTTTCGTCACCCAGGCATCAGACCCTTCAACGGACGAATGGCGCAACCTGCACATCGGCGCAATGGATTTTGCGAAAGGGTGCGCCGGGCGCATTCGTAACCTCAATCTGCATCACCCGCCGGATCGCGAGCCGGAACCGGAGGCCACTATCGAGACTCTCAGTGCGCTCAGCTTGCTGGCGCGCTGGGTCACTGATGCTGAAGTACAGCGTCCTGAGTGACCCGCTTCTGGCCACTTCACCATGTCGACATGGATCTATAGGACACAGTCTCCTGTCCGAGCTGCGGGTCTGGACTCCCGCTATGTGCCTCGCAGGCAGCCGTCACTCCTTCCGACGTGCTGTCGGCTGAGGCGGTGACAGTGCCGCCGTCAGACGCTGAGGAAGCCCACAGAGACTGGCCCGAGTGGCCACGCGCCGCTGCGCCGATCGAGAAGTACGAGAAGTTCAGTGGCCGCGACGATCTGGTCTGCAGCGAGTGCGTCACCGACTGCGCAGTGCGTGAGAAGGTGTTCCGCATCCACAACGACGAGATCTGTGGCTATTGCGGCGGCACACTCGGTCCGTTCGCCAGGGACACTGACGTGTTCGAGTACGTCTACCGCTGCCTGGGCCAAGAGTACGGCGATCCATGGCATGGCCCACTCTTCTACGACACGGAAGAAGACCAGCACTTCGGAATCACGAAGCTGGAGACGTGGGAGGTGCTCAATGACGTGGACAGCCCCTTCGCCGACGGGAGCGTACTGGAGCAAGAGTTCGAGAAGCTGGTCGAGCACGACTGGTACCGACTCGACTCACAGGTGGGCGAGTACCACGAACAACTTGTGTGGGGTTGGGACTCATTCGAGCGGCGGCTCATCGACGGTCCGAGGTTCCTGTTCTCGCTCTCCGAGGCCGAGATGGGCGAGGAGCCGGTACAGAGCCTGTTCGGGTTCTTGGCCAAGCTCGCGGCAGAGGTCGAATCGAACTTCGTCAAGACATGCAAACCCGAACAGGTGCTCTACCGGGCACGTGCCGCTAGGAAGATCCTGACATCGGCGAAGAAGCTCGGCTCACCGCCTCCGAAGCACACAGGCCCCCAACGGATGAGCGCGGCAGGCGTGTCGCACTTCTACGCGGCCGAGGACAGAGCCACGGCCGTTGAGGAAGTCCTCGCCAATCGCACCAAGCAGGTGTCGGTCGGCAAGTGGGTCACGACGCGACCACTGATATACGCCGACTTTGCCGAGAAACCTACGCTGCCGAACCTGTTCGACTATCCCCTCTCGAAGAAGCGGCCCTTCGTCTTATTCCTACGCGAATTCGTCAAGCGAATAGACCGTCCCCCCGACCCGAAGATCGGCGACGCCAACTCCTACCTGGCGACCCAAGTGTTGGCGGAGTACCTGCGCTTCGGTATGCCCGTGGCTGGCGGACACGGCCTTGATGCCGTTCGCTACCCCTCAGCAAAACCTGGCGGCGGCATCAACTGGGTGTTATTCGGGCGACCCGACCGGCAAGACCCGCCATCCGTCAAGCTCGTTCAGACTGAGGGCACTTCCCCCTGTTTGCTTGTCAGGTGGATAGGGCGGTCGTGGTTCCCGCGGGTTGGCGGTACTGTTGTTCGTGCTGGCCGGGTGTGAGGTTGTCGAGGCTGGTGTGGCGTCTGGTGGTGTTGTATCGGGCGAGCCATACACACTGTCCGCACCCATTTCGCTTTATTCGCTTCGCCGGGCCGGCAACTTCCGCCCGCCGCAGAGCCTCGCCTACGTCCGCCACGACCAACGCGAGCGCCTCATCGCAGCCTTGCAGTAGTCCCAAGAGAGACTGACCGGCCTTCGCCCTCAACACGCATCATGGTGTGCACTCCGGGCGATCTGAAGTGCGGACAAGCGTTCGTTACTCTGAGGAGGTGAACGAACAACGAGCTGGCGATGCCGGGGATCCCCCGCCATACGGCTCGGCGCGCGACTTGCCGTCATTCCGGGAGATGTCCCAGTTGGTGAAGGGCGCCACGTTCCTGACGCGGTTCTTCGCCCGCCACCTGCGGCCTCAACTCCTCGATATCGAGCGGGAGCTGAACCGGTTGGGCGCTTTGGTGGACAGGTTCTATGAGCGACTCGGGCCGCGCAATTGGATCTTCCATGACGCTCTGCCCGTAGACGAAATCGAGCAACTCCTCGCCGAGGCTCCAGACCCCGACACTGCCGAAAAGCGGCTGATTGAGCTCTACCGGCGAGACGAGTTCTTCACTTGGCGCTTGCAGCGGCTCTACACACATGAGGGACTGAGCACTCGCCGCCGACAGATCGAGCGTGCACTTGAGCACTACGGCGCCAGCGAATTCGACAGCTGCGTTTTTCACCTGATTGCCGTGATGGACGGCTTCGTCAACGACTTCGAAGCCGAGAACCGCAAGGGCCTCCACGCACGCGAGCCAATCGAGATGGCGGCATGGGACAGCATCGTCGGACACCACCAAGGCTTCTCCCGCGCCATGGAGACGTTCGGCGTGACCGTCAAGAAGCGCATCGACACAGAAGTGTTCGAGCTGTGCCGTAACGGGATCATGCACGGCATGGTTGTCAACTTCGACAACGAGGTCGTCGCCACCAAGGCGTGGAACATGCTCTTCGCTGTCGCAGACTGGGCAACAGCGACGACAAAGGCAGCAGAACCCCAAGAACCCAAGCCGACATGGCGGGAGGCCTTGGCCAGCATCAAAAGAAACGCCGAGGCGAGAAAACGCGACGAGCAACATGTCGAACAGACGATCGAGCACTCAGATGCTCGCTTCGCCGCAGACGAAGCCGTGCTTCAAGCAAAGTGCTTCCTCGAGGCGTGGGAGCGCCGCCAGTGGGGAATCGTGACCGAATTCATGCCGCCGGTCCTCCGCGAGCGACGCACCAACGGCCAAGCCATCTCCGAAACCAAGTCCTGGTTCGGGCCGCACGAGATCACTGCCTGGTCCATCACCTCCGTTACACACTTACTGCCGGGCGCCGCCGATATCTGCGGCATCGCAACCGTCGACGACGAACAATGCGACATGAAGTTCCGCATGGTCCATCTCGACCCCGAAGGAGACAGAGCGCCGCGAGAAATCGCTGATGCGCGCTGGCACGTCGGCATCTGGGCACCGCAGCGCTACTTCGAACCAGTCACCGACGACACCGCATGACGTAGCCCGAGGGGCTCCTCACTTGCTTGCACGTATCCCCGCAATCCACCGAGCGAACGCCGCCGCTCCCGCGAGATGACCGCCGATTGGCGGCCGACACGTTCCCCCGGCGCGAGCTCGCGCAGGCTCGCTGGTCTATGCGACATCAAGAACTTGCGACATGAGCTGGCCCGAGAATGCCTGCGACAGGATTGAGCGTCGCAGGGTGAGAGCGCGGGATTGAGCGTTGACTGCTGCTGCGCGAGCTTGCTCGATGCCATTCAGCAGGATGCCAAGTTGATCGACGATGCGCCGTTGATCGGACAGAGGGACGACCGGGATACCGACCGATTTCACCTTGCTCGTGCTGAGCGTGTACAGCCCGCTTGTTGAACTAGCGACCGCGCGGACCTGATTGGCGGTGCGCGGCGCGTTCCAGCACAGCGCCAAGTACTCCGGAAGCAGTTCGTCTCCCGGTCGCACGCGGATGAGGTGGTTCTGGTGGACGCAGTCGTCGACCTCGCCACCCCACAAAGCTGCTCGGCCGATCTGATTCACGCTGCCGTTGCCCTCGACCACGAGCAGGTCGCCCTGCTCGAGCCGGAAGCGAGCGATTTCGCCCTCGAAGAGCTCAACCTCATGCACCTCCGCGAGGTCCAGTTGCCCACGTCCGACATTGGCGACTCGCAAGAACGGGTATCGATTCTGGCGAGGCCGCCGTTTGGGTTGCTTCTGGATGCCACCCGAGACTTCGGCCAAGTCACCAATCTTGACCGCGCGCTCGGCCTCGGCGTCGTAGAACGCCCGATCCATCGTGATGCCCCGCAGCACATCCAATCGCCGGCGAGTATCGACGAGAGAGGACTCGACGGCGTCGAGGCGGGAGAAGTGCTCTTCGATCGCGGCGACGATTCGACGCTGCTCGGCAAGCGACGGCACTGCGAACGCATAGTGGCGCATTTGACGCCACTTGAGGCGAGGCCGATCTCCTGTGCTTTCTTCCTGCGCGAACTTCACAAACCTTGAACTCGAGAGCTGGTGCCGAAGGAACTCCGGCACTAGCGCGTCTGACGGCGGCAGGACAATCAGTTCGGCCGAGCCGAGCGCTGCGCGATCGACCATCGCCACCTTGTTGAGGTACGGGCGCAAGCGTGCGTAGGCGACATCCCCCGGCGACAGTTCGACCGACTGCGATCGATAGTCGCCTGCACATTCCCATCCCTCGATGCGACCCACCTCGCCAGCGATGTTGTCAAGTGAGAGGTAGGGGCGCGAGTCATCCTCTGCCGGCATGACTTTGCCCACGCGGGGCGTACACAAATCACCGAGGCACGCCACCTCCCAGCCGCTAGGCAAATCGTCCGTCATGCGGCGAGGGCGGCGGTGAGTTCGTCGAGCAGAGCGTCAAGTTGGTCGCCGAAGAGCTGCTTGGCCTTGCCGAGGCCGCCTTCGCTGCTGAAGGGCGGTTCCATCAATTCGCCGGGCGCGATGCCGAGGTTGGTGGCGATGCGGCGCTTGATCAACTCCAAATACGCCGCCTGTTCTTGGGAGAACGTGCGGCCGGCGCTGGACTGCTGCAACAGCCACGCCTCGAAGCGCTCGTCGACGAGTTCCGGGTAGGACACGAGCATGTCTGCCTCGCCGAGCGCATAACGGACGAGGCTCACCAGATCGGTCCTGACGCGGTGGCCCGAGCCGCGCACCTTGGACTTGTCGAGGGTCTCGTACGCCTGCCACAGCGCGTCCGGGGTCCAGTTCTGCGGCGGCCGCTTGATCGCGTTCGCCAGCTCCTTGACATCGTCGTGGCTCAGTCCCCCGCCATAGGGCTGGCTGTAGAGCACGCCCAGCGCGGTGATCTCGTCCTTGTTGTCTTCGATGAACTGCCGCCACGACTCAACCTGGACCCGGGCACGATCGGTCGCGTCCTTCGAGAACTTGTTGGCGATCACCTGGTCCTTCGAGGCGGTATCGATGGCCTGCTCGTAGCTGCGGCGGACGTCGACCAGCTTCTCGCACAGCGCGGCGTTGGCTGCCAGCGGCTTCACCGCCTCGCGGATCATCGCTGCGCCGGCGGCATTGACTTGATCGGGTGTGGGATCGCCGCCGGCTTCGGCGGCTGCCGCGGCGTGCTGAAGATCGACATCGAGCGCGTCCACCAGGCCGCGCACGAGGTCCGCCAGCGCGACTCCGGCGACCTTCTCGACCTCGGCCCGATCAGTGGCGGTCATCCGCCGGTCCAGCCGGGCGATCCGGGACGCCGCGGACGACACCACCTCCGGCTGCACCGATCCCAAGCCGATCTGGGCGAGCAGCTTGTCGAGACTGACCGTCGGCTGGCGCTCCATCGGCACGGTGTCGTGCAGGTCGGCCTCGGTCACGCCGACCGCGTCCACGATCACGAAGCGATCCTTGGCGGCGGCATCGGGGGTGACCGACTGCAGCTGGTCGCTGTCGATCACCCGCACACCCCGTCCCTTCATCTGCTCGAAGAAGTTGCGGCTGCGCACCATGCGCATGAACACCACGCACTCAATCGGCTTCACATCGGTGCCGGTTGCGATCATGTCCACCGTCACCGCGATGCGCGGCTCGTAGCCAGTCCGGAACTGGGCCAGCAGCTCCTCGGGCTTGTTGCCGGCGTCTCCAGAGCGGTAGGTGATCTTCACCGCGCCGTCAATGCCGAGGTTGAACTCCTGCCGGACCATCTGGACGATGTCGTCGGCGTGGGTGTCGTCCTTCGCGAAGATCAGCGTCTTGGGAATGTGACGCAGCAAGCTGGAATCGTCGGGATGACGCTCGCGGTCGGGAAACATGACCGGCAGCGAATCACGCAGCGTTCGCACGACCGTGCGGATCTGATCGGGCGCCACGACCTGCCGGTCGAGTTGGGCGGCCGCATAGGGAAGGTCTCGGTCGATCCTCTGCCAGCGACGCTCGCGGGTGTCTCGGTCGCGGAACTCGGTCACGAAACCAGCCGGCACAGCGCTGCCGCCCTCGGTGATCTCGGTGCGGATGCGGAACACGTCGAAGTCCACGTTCACGCGGTCGGCCACCGCCTGAGCGTGCCCGTACTCCATCACGAGGTTCTGGTCGAAGAACCCGAACGTCTGCTTGCTCGGAGTGGCCGTCAGACCCACGAGGAAAGCGTCGAAGTACTCCAGCACCTGGCGCCACACGCCGTAGATGGAGCGGTGGCACTCGTCGATGATGATCAGGTCGTAGGACTCGACCGGCACTGCCGGGTTGTACGAGACCTCGACCGGCTCAGACCGAGCGGTCTCGAAACCGCTCGTCTCATCGAAGGCGTCGTCGGGCTCGTCGTCACCTTGCAGGATCGAATACAGCCGCTGGACCGTGCAGATATGCACCTTCGTGGCCGCCTCGTTCGCCATGTCGAGCCGAGATGACGTGAGATGGCGGACGTTGTACAGCTCGGTGAACTTGCGACCGCCATCAGGCGTGACGAATCCTTGGAATTCCCGCAGCGCCTGGCGGCCAAGATTCGCCCGGTCCACCAGGAAGAGAATCCGCTGGGCATCCGCGTAGCGCAGCAGGCGATAACAGACATTGGCGGCAGTGAACGTCTTGCCCGAACCGGTCGCCATCTGGATCAGAGCCCGAGGGCGGTTGTCCTTGAACGACTGCTCAAGATTCCCGACGGCCTCTTGCTGGGCCGGCCACAGCCGCCCAGCATCGGCGTCAAGATCCGGCAAGAGCGGGATGCCGGCACGCAGACCGGCACCGCGACCCTCGACGTAGTCGTCGTGCCAGCGAGCGAGCGATTCGGGATGATGGAACGTGAACACCCGACGGCTCGCCGGAACCGGGTCCAGACCACTCGTAAATCGCGTCTCGGTACCGGTCGACTCGTAGCCGAACGGCAACGCTCCGTCGACCTCGAATGCCTCCAGCTCCTCAGGGAATGCCCTGCGGTACTTGCGAGTCTGGAACTCCACACCGGTCAAGGTGCTGCCAGTCTTCTTGGCCTCGATGACTCCGACCGCCTGGCTGTCCACAAACAGCACATAGTCCGCCCGCCCCGCCGCCGTCGGCACCTCACGAACAGCGACACCCTGAGCCGCAGCCACCGCCGCCGCCTTGTAGTCCTGCACCACCCAACCGCAGTCCCGCAATTGCTCGTCGATGTCCCGGCGGGCCAGCTGCTCGGGCGACATGTACTCGCTCACAGCACCCCCGAAGTCATGACCGCCAACCCGCACACCAGCGGCCATCGTACGATCTTGAACCGAATGGCGGAAGAGGCGCCCGGCAGCTCATGTGCGCCGGTGCCGCATCGAAGACTGCAATGGCACGCCGCTCCGGGCGGCATCGTGGTACCGCGGTTGCTCGAAACCGCGTATGCCGATGACTTCACGATGAAGCGGACCTCTGGCCGGAGAAAGTCACCGCGGCGCGACAGGCCAATGGGGGCATCATGTGAGCGTGTTCAATTGCGGGCCACCCGACGATGGACCCAGAGTCGACGGCGCGCCTGTAATGGCCTCAGAAATGACAGAGGAGTGGTGGAACCCCGATCGTGCGGGGCTTCGCAGCTGGCTGGATCGGAAAGCGCCTCACCTCGCCCCGCTGTACTTGGCGGCGCTGCGGATGGCGATGGACGAGAGATTCCCCGGCAGGGTTCACTTCATCGCACATGCAATCCGCGAGATCAAGAACCGCCTGCCCGATGCACTCGATGGAGCGCTCGAGCGTCCCAAGTCGAAGTATCCAAAGTACGTAGGGAAGCTGTGTGAGCAATGGGCCGAAGAGGGGCTCGCAGCAGATGGATCCGGGCCTTCGATCGACGAGCCTGCAGAAGTAGCCCTAACAGAGGCTGACCGCCTGGTGTCCCCTGCGTTCATCTCTGCAGTGGGACGTCTGGTGGCGCATCACACTGAACTCGAAGCAAGCCGGGACGCGCTCAGAATGCCCCGTTTTGAGGCGCTCGCCGGTCCAGGCCCCCACCCTCAACACGTTTGGAAGGACTGGCGAGACGCATCTAGGTTCGCCGAGCAATTCGCACACGCTCGAAACGAGACGCTGCCAGCGAGTGCAGACGAAGAGTGGACAGCCAACTTCTTGGCGTTCGAGCGATTTCTGATGGTGATCTCGAAGCGCGCTCAGGAGAACATTGCAGACCTAGATGAGTTGCTGCGGGAGGCGAACAGTCAATGAGTGCTTGGATCCCGCCCGACGACGCCCAACTGGCCCGGCTGCAAGCGCAGGCTGCACGTCAAGAGAATCGGACGTACTTCTTCGACCGGCTGGAGAATCCTGAGTGGATTAAACCCCTAGCGAAGCGCGGCTACTTCGACGCACCGCCAGGTCCGGTGCATGACCGAGAGCAGAGCACCATTCGGCTCTTGCCTTGGCCGGAGGGGCGCTACCTCGCGCGCATGGCCCCGTTCGCTCCGGATGCAGTGCTCACGGTCCTTCAGGCATTGCCGCCGTCGGACAATCCACTCTCGACACAGACCGCATTAAGGATCGTGGGAGCGCTGCCCGACAACCACTTCGCTCAGCTCTCTCCGAAAGTCCTGGAGTGGCTCGAGGTGCGTATGGTCCACCGATTCGGGGACGGACTCGGAGATGAGGCTGCAGGGACGATCTCGCGTCTCGCGCGCATCGGTCGAGTCGAAATGAGCGTCCGGGTTGCGAAGGCACTGCTGCGGCTCGAACCGCAGGCGAAAGAGGAATTGCCCGACGAATTCGAAGAAGCAGCTTCGTTGCTGCGGCCCGAGCCTGTCGGTCAACTATCCGACTGGGCGTACGGCAACGCAATCGGGCAGTTCCTGCCTGACCTCGTGGATGCAGCAGGCCTCGAAGCCATCAAGGCATTTTCGGAATTGCTCAACAGTGCGCTGAGGCTGCGCTCACTCGAAGGCGAACTCGCCGAGGAGGCCAATCATTCCTACATCTGGCGGCCGGCGGTCGAAGACCACGCCCAGAACCTCGACCATGGCATCGCCAGCCTTCTTGTCTCGGCGGTGAGGGATGCAGCGGTTCGCTTTGCGAGCACCTCGGCAGAAGCGCTCGAAGCGGTGGTGATCCAGCTCGAGAAGGCGACATCTCTACATCGCCGCATCGCGTTGCATGTGCTGGCACATGCCGACGGTTGCAGGGCACTGGTCACCGAACGCATTGCCGACAGAGACTTGTTTGACGACTCCCGGCTGCGCCGCGAGTACGCAGCCCTGCTGCGGCACCGCTTCGGTGACGCCGCCGACGAGGCGCGTCGACGTTATATCGACTGGATCTACACCGGACCCGATCTTGAGAGATTCCGCCAGTTGTGGACTGCGTCCAATGGCTCGGCCCCTACCGAGGACGACGAATCCAGCTATGTCGCTCGCTGGCAGCGAGACCGGTTGAGCTACGTGGCCGATTACCTGCCCGAGCGAGCAGCGGCGCTGTACCGGAGTCACGTCGTGCGCTACGGCGACGCAGAGCACCCCGACTTCCTCAAATGGACAACAACCGACTGGGGTCCAGAGAGCCCGGTGTCCAAAGACGAGATGGTCACCTGGCCGCCGGCCAAGGTCGTCGACTACCTCAGAGCTTGGCGACCCGACGCCGAGCGAAGTTACTTCAGCGCCTCGATGGAGGACCTCGGACGCGTTTTCAAGGAAGCTGTCGCGGAACGCACACCCGAGTTTGCGGTGGTCGCCGACAACCTCGCGACGCTGGACCCCACCTACGTTCGCCACTGCCTAGACGGCTTCCAATCGGCAATCAAGAACGGCGTGCAGTTCGACTGGGAGCCTGTGCTGCGCCTGATGTCGTCGGTCGTGGAGCACCCCTTCGAAGAAGACAGCGACGAATTCGACTGGGACCGCGACTCGGGATGGCGCTGGGCGCGAGGTGAAGTCGCGTCACTGATCCAGACAGGCATTGGCGACAGAGACAATCGCATTCCCTTCCGCTTCCGCGAGGCGGTCTGGCAGATCCTCGCCACACTCATGAACGACCCGAACCCGTCACCGGCATACGAGGCCTCCAACATCGCCAACGTGCAGGTTTCGGGACCGCACCCGCTGACGGACACAACGTCGCCGGCATATGAAGCCCATGTGGCATCGAGGACCGCCACGATGGGCCCTCTCACGCTTTCGATGAACACAAACCGGGGCAAGGCGATGCGGTCAGTGATGTCCTATGCGCTCTGGTGCCGACGCGAGATCGCCGACGATGGCACCGGCGACGAATCCGGGTTCGACGACATGCCCGAGGTCCGCGACCTTCTCGCGAAGCATCTCAACCCGGCGACCGATCCCTCGATGGCGGTCCGCGCCGTTTATGGCGAGTACCTGCCTTGGCTGGGCCTCATCGACGAAGGATGGGTCAACGCGCATCGTCACGACATATTCCCCGCGTCGTCGGAACACATCAGTCTCCGGGATGCCGCGTGGAAGACATATATCTGCTGGTGCCAGCCCTATGACCCAATGTTCGACCTGCTGCGAACCGAGTACGCGGCCGCGATCGAACGAGTTCCCTCCGGCGGCGGCCGGGACCTATCGAACTCTGACGAAGCCGACCAGAAGCTCGGCGAGCATCTCGTCACCTTCCATTGGCGGGGCCAGCTGCCTCGAGCGCTGCTCGAGCGCTGGTTCGAGGTCGCGAACGATGAACTAGCCGCTCACAGCATGGAATTCGTCGGACGGGCACTCCAAAACACTGAAGGCGATATCGCGGCCGAGGTCCTACAGCGCATTCGCGACTTGTGGGACTGGCGATGCGATGCCATTGGCGACGATCCCGAGCACCATCCACTCGAGGCCAGCGTCTTCGCGCCCACGTTTGTGTCCTCGAAGCTCGACGACGACTGGTCGCTCGCCACACTCGAAACCACTCTCGCCGCCGGAAGCCCCGATTGGCTCGGACACGACGTCATTGAACGCCTCGCAGAAATTGCAACGTTCAAGCCAGCGACGGCCACGAGGCTTGTCCTTCGAATGCTCGAGAACGCCGCCAATGAATGGGACCACGCCACTTGGGAAGACCCAGTCCGCTCCCTCTTGATCGCCACTACGGACGCCCAAGACGACGAGACCCGCGACCACCGCGGAGCAATCATCAGCCACTACGTCACCCGCGGCCGCTACGACTTCACGAACCTTGCCTAGAGATCGACTCCATCGGTCCCACCCTGGTGGCCAGCGGGATCACCCGAGACGAGTCCTTTCGGCGGGCTCTGGTGGATGCCCGCAACATCGACCGTCTCAATCTGGGTCCGGTTCCCACCATTCGCCTCAACTGGCATCAGCCCCATGAAGGCAACATCGTCGACTTCCTGTTTCGAGCTCGAGCCTTCCAGATGGCTTAGGGGAAGTCCGAACCGGCAAGACCCGTCCCAGCAATCCTCCGGTTTCCCGCCTGTGCCCGGCGACCTTCAAACTTCATCCTTCAAACTTCTCCCTTCAAACTTCATCCTCCTGGCGGGAAATTCCGGTTGAAATCAGGTCCGGAGTGAGGTAGCCCAACCGCAGAATCGAGAAGAGAAAATTTTGCCCGGGCAAATCCGGTTTTTGGCCAACAATTCGTTTGAAGCAGGAGCGTTTCTGTAGTATACAAACTCTGGCCACTCGCAAGAACTCACCGCCTCACAGCGGCCTCCCCATCCATCCCTATAGTTTTCGAATTCGAGGCCTCATGGGCCGAGAATTTGGTTTCAAACTAATCCACTGAGGAGTTAGACCTACCATGCTACCTATTCAAAGATCATCGATTTGCTGCAGGCCGGCCCTGCGGCGGCTTCGGTTTACGTTGGCGTCGGTGCTGGCGCTGGTTTTCGGAATGCCTTCCTTGGCGCTTGCCGACGCCCACCCGCAACTCGACTCCGGAGACACCGCCTGGCTGCTGACCGCGACCGCTCTGGTGCTATTCATGAACATACCCGGACTGGCCCTGTTCTACGGCGGCCTGGTCCGGGCCAAGAACGTCCTTTCCGTGCTGATGCAGTGCTTTGCCCTGACAGCCCTGATCACCATACTCTGGGTCCTGTTCGGCTACAGCCTGGCATTCGACACCACCGGCATGCAGGCGGGTGTGACCAACAT